>JAZNRS010000062.1:0-3533 GCA_045590815.1 Faecousia sp. | reverse complement strand
CCTTCACGCGGCGTTGCTGGGTCAGGGTTTCCCCCATTGCCCAATATTCCCCACTGCTGCCTCCCGTAGGAGTCTGGGCCGTATCTCAGTCCCAATGTGGCCGTTCATCCTCTCAGACCGGCTACTGATCGTCGACTTGGTGAGCCGTTACCTCACCAACTATCTAATCAGACGCGAGACCATCTCTCAGCACATAAAGCTTTGACTTCTGTATCATGCGATACTAAAGTGTTATGCGGTATTAGCAGTCGTTTCCAACTGTTGTCCCCCACTGAGTGGCAGGTTTCTCACCCGTTACTCACCCGTTCGCCACTAAAGTAAAAACCGAAATCTTTACTTCCGTTCGACTTGCATGTGTTAGGCACGCCGCCAGCGTTCGTCCTGAGCCAGGATCAAACTCTCAAAAAATTGTATCTAAAGCCTTTCGGCTTCAAATCAAGTTTTTGAATAATTTGCTTCTAGCAATATTACTCAAGAATTTTCGTTGGCTGTTAATTCGATCTAAATCGAAATCTTAAACAATCCATATAATTGTCCAAGGTGTTTTATAGTTCGTCTTTGCGTTATTCAATTTACAAGGTACAGAACTGCTTGTCGCAGCGAGCTTTTAAATGTTATCACAGGATTCGCCATTTGTCAAGAAGTTTTTTCATTATTTTGAAAATTTCTTTTTTGGCGGCTCACGCGCAACAGGACGCATTATATGTCATATTCAACAATTTGTCAAGTACTTTTTTTCGCAAGTTGCAAAAAAATCGGGCCTCTTTCGAGGCCCGGGGAATTTATTCTTATTCAGCATCCAAAATCAGGCCATAGCCGCCGTCATCTCGCTTATAGACCACTGCAAAAGCGCCGTCGGCATCCTCATCACGGAACGCAAAGAAGGTATGATTCAGCAGGTTCATCTGCAGCACCGCCTCTTCCCGGCGCATGGGCTGCATGTAGAACTGCTTCACACGGACGATGCTCAGATCCTCTTCCTGCTCGTCGGGAACGAAGGAGGTTTCCTCCGCAGTGCGGACGAATGCGTCCTGGCGAAGCCGGCGAGCCAAGCGGGTCTTGTTCTTACGGATCTGGCCCTCGATGGTGCCCACAGCCGCATCCACGGAAGCGAACATATCAGACGTGCTTTCACGAGCCCGGAACCAGGTGCCTGCGCCACGAACGGTCAGCTCCACGTTATTCCGGTTCTTCTCCACAGAGAAGACGACCAGTGCCTCCGCATCCTCGTCGAAATAGCGGGCAAGCTTCATGACCTTCTTCTCGGCATAAGCATGGACGTTGCCCGGCAGCTTAACTTTCTTCTCACTAAACTGAAATTTCATATGCGGCAGCTCCTTTCGTTTCACCGATCCTTCGGTGTACTTATACTATACCACGAAATCGGCAACTCGACAAGGGGTCAATCCTCGTCTTCTCCGTCCAAAAGCTCCATCATTGTTAAATTGTAAACTTCCTCGGCCTTTTGCTCCAACAGCTTGCTCAGGCGCACCGCCTGCCGCTGATCCGGAGCCATGAGCTCCAGGGTCATCAGATTGCCCATTTCGTCGTTCAAGGACATGACAACGGAAAAATCGCCGCTGTCACGGGGGGTCACCTGGGTCTTGACAAAGCTGCTGCGGCGGATCTGACGATTGAATCGGGCCACAGCATTTTCAGCCCGCTGCTTCACGGTAAATGCGATGGAATCCGCGGTCAGCTCGCCGTCCTGGCGACCCTTTTCGGTGATCTCATACTTTTCCTCATCCACCATACGCAGATGTCCGGAGCGAACCATCTCCGGAATGGCTGTACAAACATCAAAATAGCTCAGGCAATCATCCTGGTAGCTCAGCTCGTAAACCTCCTGCATGGTCAGGGGGTACTGGCATCTGGCGGTAACATAAAGGATCAGTACCTTCACGTCCATCATATCATGAATAAATCCGAGTCTTTGCATACTCCTCACCTCTTACACTATATTATACAGAATCCATCTGAAAAATCAAGCACCCTATGGACGGCTTCGGCATATTCTGGCATGAAAGGGTGATGAAAATGAACGATTGGGTATTTTACAGCCCGGAAAACACACCTGCCATCCATTTTGCTTTGAGCGAACTGGAGCTCCGGGGCATTCAAACATCCCCATCTCCTACCGATGACGTGACTCATTTGTTACTGAGTGTACCTTGCAGGTGGTCCGATGCGTCCTTGCAGGATATTGTGAAAGGACTCCCGGAGTCTATCCATATCCTGGGTGGGCGACTGGATTCTCCCGTTTTGGCTGGCTATCGCAGAACCGATCTGTTGGAGGATCCCATTTATCTTGCCCGTAACGCCATGATCACCGCACACTGCGCCGTCAAGCTGGCATCCCAGGCGCTCCCGGTAATTTGGGCGGATTGTCCGGTGCTGGTGCTGGGCTGGGGACGGATCGGCAAGTGTCTTTGCAGACAATTGGAAAATTGCGGTGCGGATGTATCTGTCGCCGCACGAAAAGCCTCCGACCAAGCAATGGCAGAAGCATTGGGCTATCAGACATTTGATATTCAGAATCTGAGTTATCCTCTGTGCCGTTACCGGGTCATCTTCAACACGATCCCCCACCCCGTTATCTCCCAGGAGCAATTATCCCACTGCCGTCCGGGATGTCTGAAATACGAGCTGGCATCGCAGCCGGGAATGGCAGGCGACGACATCATCGACGCCCGGGGATTGCCCGGGAAATACGCACCGGAGAGCTCCGGCAGGCTCATCGCCAGGAGCGTACTGCGTCTTTGCGGAGAAAAGGAGGCAAAAGGATGAATATCGGCTTTGCCATGTGCGGTTCATTTTGTACATACCAAAAGGCTTTCACCGCCATGGAGGCGGTGGCAAGCATCCACACGGTGATCCCCATCTTCTCCCACAGCGCAAGCACCGTTGACAGCCGTTTCGGGACAGCCGCGGAGCACTGGGATCGGGCAAAAAGCATTTGTGGCAGAACGCCCTTGAATGCGATCCCACAGGTCGAGCCCATCGGTCCCAAGAAGCTGCTGGATGCTTTGATCATCGCCCCATGTACCGGCAACACCCTGGCAAAGCTGGCCCACAGTATCGCCGACGGACCGGTGACCATGGCCGCAAAAAGTCATCTGCGCAACGGCAGACCGGTGATCTTGGCAGTATCCACCAACGATGCGCTGGCAGGTGCTGCAGAAAATATCGGAAAACTGCTTGCCCGGAAGCACTATTACTTCGTCCCCTTCGGGCAGGACGATCCCCAGGGCAAGCCCACCTCGCTGGTAGCCGACTTCAGTAAGGTGCTGCCTGCATTGGAAGCCGCCATCGCCGGTATCCAGCTCCAGCCGCTGCTCATATAAATGATTGTTTAGCGCATTAAGATATGCTGTCATTGCGAGGCCCGAAGGGCCGTGGCAATCCCCCACGGCGATGCAAAAATGTTACAACTACCACTTAAAATACCGCAAAATCCAGGAGATTGCCACGCCAGTGTGCGCACTGGCTCGCAATGACATACTTCTTTTTTAGTGCGTCATTACACCGCTAAA
>JAZNRS010000061.1:0-12346 GCA_045590815.1 Faecousia sp. | reverse complement strand
GAATTCCTCTTCCGCCTCGCTAACGCTCGGCACCTTCTCCCCGGGAGAAGGTATTTCGCCTTCGGCGACGGCGAGGGCGGTGCGTCGCGCAGCGAATTCAAATCTAAATGATCGCCGGTGGCGATCATACCGATACAAATCGTGCCCTCGCCCTACATTCGAATAATCATATAAACAGTCTTTTATCTTTTTTCATTATTTACAGAAAATTTACCGCAGAAATTGCAATCTTTCATTGCTCCCGGGGAAAAAGTGTGGTATGATAACCGATAGCAGACAAAAAAGGAGGCTAAAGCGGATGAGTTCCAATCGCAAGGATCCCCCGAACAATAGAAATAACAACGACAAAAATAAAAAGCCCAAGGGCAATATTTTTCTGACTCTGGTGATCACCGCCGCCATCGCATTGATCATTTTCGGCGTGTACAACATGATCAGCAAGAGCCGCTACACCGAAACCACCTATTCCGACTTCCTCACCGCCATGCAGGACGGTCAGCTGGAGGAGGTACAGTTCAAATCCGACCGGATTTTGTACCTGACCAAGGAGGAGGCGGCGAAGCCCGTTTCCCAGCAGAAGGCTTGCTACACCGGTCTTCCCAGCGGCGGCGACTATAAGGAGCTGTCCGAGGAGCTTAACGACATGGGCGTCAAGGTGGAGCGGAAGATCGAGGAAGACAATTCCGGCATCATGATGATCCTGTACTATGTGCTGATGATCGGCGGCATCTTCCTGCTCATGAGCTTCATCACCAAGCGGATCTCCGGCGGCGAAGGCATGCTGGGCGGCATGGGCAAGAACAATGCCAAGGTCTACATGGAAAAGCAAACCGGCGTGACCTTCAAGGACGTTGCCGGTCAGGACGAGGCGAAGGAATCCCTCCAGGAGATCATCGACTTCCTGCACAACCCCCAGAAGTACGCCGACATCGGCGCCAAGCTGCCCAAGGGCGCACTGCTGGTGGGCTCTCCCGGTACCGGCAAGACCCTGCTTGCCAAGGCAGGCGCCGGCGAGGCGAATGTGCCCTTCTTCTCCATCTCCGGTTCGGATTTCGAGGAGGTTTTCGTGGGCGTGGGCGCAAGCCGTGTCCGTGACCTGTTCCAGCAGGCTGCCAAGGTAGCGCCCTGCATCGTGTTCATCGACGAGATCGATGCGGTGGGGCACACCCGTGATGCCCGTTTCGGCAGCAACGACCAGACCCTCAACCAGCTTTTGGGCGAGATCGACGGCTTCGATTCCTCCAAGGGCGTGGTGATTTTGGCGGCAACCAACCGTCCGGAGATCCTGGACAAGGCGCTGCTCCGTGCAGGTCGATTGGACCGGCGGATCATTGTGGATAAGCCCAACCTGCAGGGTCGGTTGGACACGCTGAAGGTGCATACCCGGAAGATCAAGTTGGCGGAGGATGTGGAACTGAAGAAGATCGCCCAGGCTTCCGCCGGTGCTGTGGGTGCTGACCTGGCGAATTTGGTCAACGAAGCTGCCCTCCGGGCGGTGCGGCAGGGTCGTCAGGCGGTGAACCAGGAGGACCTGCTGGTTTCCTTCGAGGTGGTCATCGCCGGCACCGAGAAGAAGAATACCATCCTCACCGAAACCGAAAAGCGCCTGGTCGCCTACCACGAGGTGGGTCATGCCCTGGTCGCCGCTTTGGAGAAGCATTCTCAGCCGGTTTCCAAGATCACCATCGTGCCCCATACCTCCGGCGCTCTGGGCTATACCATGCAGCTGCCCGAGGAGGAGAAGTACCTGCACACCTATGAGGAGCTGATCACCGAGCTGCGGACACTGGTGGGCGGACGTGCCGCCGAGCAGGTGGTGTTCGGTGTGAAGACCACCGGCGCTGCCAACGATATTCAGCGGGCTACCGCATTGGCCCGGAACATGATCGCGCTGTACGGCATGAGCGAGGAGCTGGGTCTGATGGCACCCTCCGTGGTCACCAGCGAGTACCTGGAGGGTCACGCACAGATGGATTGCTCCCAGGATACCGCTGCCAGAGTGGATGCCGCGGTGCAGAAGCTGCTGGATAAGGTCTACGCCGATACCAAGCAGATCCTGGTGGATAACCGCAGCCTGCTGGACGAGATCTCCGAGTTCCTGCTGGCAAAGGAGACCATCACCGGCGACGAGCTGATGGTCTATGTGAACGCCGCCAAGGCAGAAAAGATCGAAGACTAAACACTTTCACCGCCGGGGCAACCTCACCCCGGCGGTGATTTTTTGATGTAAATGATTGCTTAGCGGGCGTGGCCCGCGGCAAGACGCGTTACCTACGCAGGCAATCATCCAACACCAATGGGTGTCACTCGATGACGAAAAGAGTGGTTTTCCAACAACAAAACGTTACCGAGCGGTACCCAATGGCGTAACGATCACAGCCCCCCGAGCACGAGAATGTCAGCCGGCACTGCCGGCAAACAATCATTTTCACGCCCACCCATGAATATGACGAACCGTGCCGTCAGAACCGAGCGGATATTAGGACAAATGCCTAATTGACTTTAGCCAGATAAAATGATATATTTTTATCGAATACTAAAGGGGTAAGACCCTATTAAATTTTGGAGGATTACACATGAGCAAGATCAGTGTTATCGGTGCCGGCTCCGTCGGCGCAACCATCGCCAACGACCTGATGATTCAGGGCGTTGCTTCCGAGATCGTCCTGGTGGACGTGAACAAGAAGAAGGCTCTGGGCGAGGCTCTGGACATTTACCAGGGCGCACCCTTCTGCTCCCCCGCTACCGTCACCGCCGGCGAGTATGCCGACGTTGAGGGCTCCGACATTGTTGTCATCACCTGCGGTGTTGCCAGAAAGCCCGGCATGACCCGTCTGGATCTGGCTCAGGTCAATGTCAACATCCTCAAGGACGTTGCCGCCAACGTGACCAAGTACGCTCCCAACTCCATCTACGTCATCGTGTCCAACCCCGTTGACGTTCTGACCTATGTGTTCCACAAGATCTCCGGCATCCCCGAGAACCAGATCATCGGCTCCGGCACCATTCTGGACACCAGCCGTCTGCAGTCCACCCTGGCTAAGCGCTTCAACATCAGCCCCAAGAACGTCCATGCCCACGTCTACGGCGAGCATGGCGACAGCCAGTTCGTGCCCTGGTCCCTGGCCCACATCGCCAACAACCATGTGGATTCCTACCGTGACCACTCCCCCGACAAGGATCTGATCGACTGGAACCGTGACTACGCCGAGATCGAAGAGTTCGTCAAGAAGTCCGGTGCCCAGATTATCGAGAACAAGGGCGCTACCTTCTACGCCGTGGCCATGTCCGTGTGCCACATCTGCAAGTGCATCTACTCCGATGCCGGCACCGCCCTGTCCATCTCCACCATGATGCACGGCGAGTACGGTGTCAGCGATGTCTGCCTGTCCACGCTGGCTCTGGTTGACCGCAGCGGCGTCCGTGGCAAGATCCTGAATCCTCTGACCGAGGAAGAAACCGCCAAGATGCAGCTCAGCGCTGAGAAGCTGAGATCCGTCATCGACCAGATCGAAATCTAATATCCAAGGGGAGGGTTTTTACCCTCCCCTATAAAACGTTCAGTCCCCCTGCCTCTCCCTCTGGGAGAGGTGCCCCAGTGCGCACACTGGGGCGGAGAGGGTTCTCAAAATGCGAAAGACCCTCTCAGTCACCGCCTTGTGGCGGTGCCAGCTCCCCCAGAGGGGGAGCCAAGGGCTCACCTAATATTGAAAAGGAGAATTATCATGGATTACGCAAAGGAATCCCTGCGACTTCATAACGAGTGGAAGGGCAAGATCGAAGTTGTCGCCACTGTGCCCGTTGCCTCCAAAGAGGATCTGTCCCTGGCTTACACCCCCGGCGTGGCACAGCCCTGCCTGGAGATCCAGAAGGACGTGCAGAAGTCCTACGACCTGACCCGCCGTCACAACCTCTGCGCCGTTGTCACCGACGGCACCGCCGTGCTGGGTCTGGGCGACATCGGCCCCGAGGCCGGTATGCCCGTCATGGAGGGTAAGTGCGTGCTGTTCAAGGCCTTCGGCGATGTGGATGCCTTCCCTCTGTGTGTTAAGTCTAAGGATGTTGATGAGATCGTCAATACCATCTATATGATCTCCGGCTCCTTCGGCGGCGTGAACCTGGAGGACATCTCCGCTCCCCGTTGCTTCGAGATCGAGCGCAAGCTCAAGGAAAAGTGCGACATTCCCATCTTCCATGATGACCAGCACGGTACCGCCATCGTTACCCTGGCCGGTCTGCTGAACGCCCTGAAGGTGGTTGGAAAGAAGAAGGGGGACGTGAAGATCGTCCCCTCCGGCGCCGGTGCCGCCGCCATTTCCATCGTCAAGCTGCTGCTGTCCGCCGGCTTCAATAACGTCATTATGACCGACCGCACCGGTGCCATCTACGCCGGTCGTGAGAAGCTGAACTGGATCAAGGAGGAGATGGCACAGGTCACCAACCTGGATAAGGTTTCCGGCTCTCTGGCGGATGTGATTGTGGGCGCTGACGTGTTCATCGGCGTGTCCGCTCCCGGCACTCTGACCACCGACATGGTCAAGACCATGAACAAGGATGCCATCGTCTTCGCCTGCGCCAACCCCACCCCCGAGATCTTCCCCGAGGATGCCAAGGCAGGCGGCGCCCGTGTGATCTCCACCGGTCGCTCCGACTACCCCAACCAGGTGAACAACGTGCTGGCCTTCCCCGGCATTTTCCGTGGCACCTTCGATGTCCGGGCTTCCGACATCAACGAGGAGATGAAGATGGCCGCCGCCATGGCTATCGCCGGTCTGATCTCCGACGAGGAGCTGAACGAGGACTACATCATCCCCGCCGCCTTCGACCTCAGAGTGGGCCCCGCGGTTGCCAAGGCCGTTGCCGAGGCCGCCCGTGCCTCAGGCGTCGCCAGAATTTGATAGCAAAAAAGAGATGCTCCCCGGAGCATCTCTTTTCTGTTCGTATAACCCCGTCTGTCATCCTGAGCGGAGCGCAGCGGAGTCGAAGGATCTTCGCACGAATTTTATAATAAAACGCGTAGATCCTTCGACTCACTTCGTTCGCTCAGGATGACACGCCCTTTGGGCGTATTTGTCCATTTTGCAAAGAACTCAGGGCAATCAACACCTGAGATGGCAAATAGAAGAACCAGCTCAGAAAAAAGTCCATAAAAAGGATCCGGTACAGCAGCGATTCTTGCGAAATGGGCAAATAGCCGCCGGCTGCAACCTGCAGTCCTACCACGGTATCGCACAGCAAAAACAGAACAAATCCTATGGCTAAAAGTGGTGTTTTCCGGAAATTTGTCATGGACTGCGCAATATTCATGATCAAATTGGCATAATAGCAAAGGGAGATCACCGCCAACGCATCGGTGTTTTCCCGGAGCGCCAGCACCGTCACCAATGCGCCCACGGCGGTCAAGCCCAACCGGATACCGCCAAACACTTTGCTGTGGTTTCGCCGCTGCAAATGCAGCGCATACAGCCACTGGGCGCACAGAAACCACACCATGCCCCAAAGCTGCTGTTGGGGCTGCCACACCACCAAAAACAAGTCCGCCATCACCGTGCAGGCCAGTCCTGCTATGATGAATTTATCACCCCAATTCACCAGCGCAAAGCAGGCGCACAGCAAAATCGACAAAAAACAACTGGCTACCAGCAATTTCCCCTCGGCGGTCAGGATCAAGGCGTACAGCACCGCCTCCAGCGCCAGAAAAATCCCCGTAAAGATCCGCCGTTTCATGGTTATTCCCCTCCTTTTTGCCCATACTATATGACAAATTCGCCAAAAACGCAAGCATCCAAAGAATATCTTCGGGAAATGTTCCCGTTTTCACCTCTTGCGCAACTTTTTTGTTGACAGTAACGTGGTTGTGTGTTACACTTGCGGTAACTGAACAAGTGCAATTTGATAGAGGCGCGTCGCATCATCAGTACCGTCGCCCGTCGGCCTTCGCAGGGCTGGACGGCGGGAAAGGGATCGTCGCCGAAGGATGCTGAGGCGTAAGGCACCCTGGGCGGATTCGGGAATACCGGTTCGACTGTCGCGTTTGCGGAGTGCTATCAACTGTCGTCCATCCCGCCCGGGGAGTGGAGGATTTTGATGGCCGATGCTTGCATCGGTTCTTTTTATTTTCTGGAAAAGGAGAAAAACTATGAATAAGCCTATTTTCATGGGTGCCGCCACGGCGCTGATTACCCCTATGAACGAATCGGGCGTGGACTACGCCGCGTTTGAAAAGCTCATCAACTGGCAGATCGCCGAGGGCATCGACGCGCTGGTCATCTGCGGTACTACCGGCGAAAGCTCCACTCTGTCCGATGCCGAGCATCGTCAGGTGCTGAAGTTTGCGTTGGAGGTTGCTGCAGGCCGTGTGCCCATGATCGCCGGCACCGGCTCCAACGATACCAGCTACGCCATCGAGCTGACCAAGTACGCCTGCGAAATCGGTTACGATGCCATGCTGGTGGTGACCCCCTACTACAATAAGACCACCCAAAAGGGTCTGGTTGCGATGTTCAGCGCCATCGCCGACGCATCCACCAAGCCTATCATTTTGTACAATGTGCCCTCCCGTACCGGCGTGAACATTGAGCCTGCCACCTATGTGGAGCTGGCGAAGCACCCCAACATCCGGGCCATCAAGGAGGCCAGCGGCAACATTTCCAAGATCGTGCAGACCGCCGCTCTGGTGGGCGACAAGCTGGGCATCTACTCCGGCAACGACGATCAGATCGTGCCCATCCTGGCCTGCGGCGGCAAGGGCGTGATCTCCGTGCTGTCCAATCCTGCTCCCAAGGCAACCTCCCTGATGTGCAAGAAGTTCTTCGATGGCGACGTGGCCGGTGCTATGGAAATGCAGATCAAGTATCTGCCCCTGACCAACGCTCTGTTCAGCGAGGTCAACCCCATCCCTGCCAAGGCAGCCATGGCAGCCATGGGCTTCTGCGAGAATCGGGTGCGCCTGCCCCTGGTCCCTATGGAGAGCACCCACGAGGCCGCACTGCTGGATTGTATGCGTGCGGTAGACATCATCTAATCTGAATAAAGGATCTGATAATATGATCAAAATTGGTATCGTTGGCTATGGCAATCTGGCGAAGGGCGTGGAGTGCGCCATCCGCCAGAACCCGGACATGACCCTGGCGGCGGTGTTCACCCGCCGTGACCCTGCCTCCGTGCAGATCAAGACCCCCGGCGTTCCCGTGCTGCATCTGAATGATGCGAAGGCCTGGAAGGATCAGATCGACGTGATGATCCTCTGCGGCGGAAGCGCCACGGATCTTCCCGTCATGACCCCGGAAATGGCAAGGGATTTCAACGTAATTGACAGTTTTGACACCCACGCTGCCATCCCCGCTCATTTTACAAACGTGGATGCGGCAGCAAAGGAAAGCGGCAATATTGCCTTCATTTCCGTAGGCTGGGATCCGGGTCTGTTCTCGGTGAACCGGCTGTACGCCAGCGCCATTTTGCCCGAGGGTAAGGACTATACCTTCTGGGGCAAGGGTGCCAGTCAGGGTCTTTCCGATGCGGTGCGCCGGATCCCCGGCGTCATCGACTGCCGCCAGTACACCATCCCCGTGGAAGCGGCGATGGACCGTGTCCGCAGCGGCGAAAATCCGGAGCTGTCCACCCGTGAAAAACACACCCGTTACTGCTATGTGGTGGCTGAGGATGGTGCGGACACCGCCGCCATCGAAAACGCCATCAAGACCATGCCCAACTACTTTGCCGACTACGACACCACCGTGGAGTTCATTTCCATGGAGGAAATGCGCCGGGATCATGCCGGTCTGCCCCACGGTGGCAGCGTGATCCGCAGCGGCGTCACCGGCTGGGATAAGGAAAGCCGCCAGACCATCGAATACAAGCTGACCCTGGACTCCAACCCCCAGTTTACCGCCAGTGTACTGGTGGCCTGCGCCCGGGCGGTCATGAAGATGAAGGCCCGGGGCGTTACCGGCTGCCAGACCATTTTCGACGTAGCTCCGGCAGACCTCAGCCCCATGACCAAGGCCGATATGCTGGCGCATATGCTGTAAATCTCCTTGTCATCCTGAGCGGAGGGCGAAGCCCGGAGTCGAAGGATCCACTCTCTTATAAAGTGCGAAGATTCTTCGACTCGCTCACGCTCGCTCAGAATGACAATTATTCGCTGATACGAAATTAAAGAGGAAACGTTATGCTTTACAAGAACCTCGCTGTCAACGAGCAGGGTCACTTGACCGTTGGCGGCTACGATACCGCTGCGCTTGCGCAGCGCTACGGCACCCCTTTGATGCTGTTGGACGAAACCGTGATCCGGAATCGTTGCCGCACCTATCTTAATGCGGTGAAGAACAGTCTTCCTGCCGGCTCCATGCCTCTGTACGCCAGCAAGGCACTGAGCCTGAAGCAGATCTACCGGATCATGGCCGAAGAGGGCATGGGCATCGATGTGGTGTCCTCCGGTGAGATCTTCACCGCCGTGCAGGCAGGTTTTCCCATGGAAAACGCCTACTTCCACGGCAACAGCAAGACCGATGCCGACATCCGTTTCGCTATGGAAAGCGGCGTGGGCTGTTTTGTCTGCGACAACGCCGACGAGCTGGATGCCATTGACGCGGAGGCGGCTCGCCGGGGCATTTGCCAGAAGGTGATCCTGCGGCTGACCCCCGGCATCGATCCCCACACCCACGAAAAGATCAACACCGGTCGTATCGACTGCAAGTTCGGTGCCGCCATCGAAACCGGTCAGGCGGAGGAGCTGGTGCGCTACGCTTTAAGCAAGAAAAACGTGGCGCTTCGGGGCTACCATTGCCACATCGGCTCTCAGATTTTCGACCACGCACCCTTCTGCGACGCGGCGGTGATGATGCTGGAATTTTTGGCGGACATGAAGGCCAAGTGCGGCTTCGAGGCTCCGGTGCTGAATCTGGGCGGCGGCATGGCTGTACCCTATGTGTCCAGCGACGATTCCATCGATTACGCTTACAATATCGGCAACATCGGCAGGCTCGTTGACGAAACCTGCGCCCGTCTGGGGCTGAACAAGCCGGCGATTCTGCTGGAGCCCGGTCGGAGCATCGTGGCCGATGCCGGCGTGACCGTCTATTCTGTCACCGGCACCAAGACCATCCCCGGCTTCAAGAGCTACGCCGCGGTGGATGGCGGCATGACCGACAATCCCCGGTACACCCTGTATCAGGCGGCATACACCGTCCTGCCTGCCAGCCGCATGAATGACGAGAAGGACTTCGTCTGCACCATCGCCGGCTGCTGCTGCGAAAGCGGCGACCTGATCCAGGAGGATGTCCCCCTGCCCAAGCCCAACCGTGGCGACCTGCTGGCGGTGCTCACCACCGGCGCATATAACTACGCCATGGCATCCAATTATAACCGCATCCCCAAGCCCCCGGTGGTCATGCTGTCGGAAGACGGTGACTACCTGGCCGCCCGCCGGGAAACCCTGGCGGATGTGATGGGCTACGACCTATAATGCAAAAGGCACCGCCGGCGGCGGTGCCTTTTAATTGTAGGGACTGGCCTCCGGACAGTCCTTCTCTGCTTTTGATGGACCGTCGAAGCCGCCGGTCCCTACAAAGATTGGTTGTTATTCCGCTAAACAATAATTTGCCATTGCAAGCGACGGAGAAATTTGGTAGAATATCTCCAGATAGCAAAAGGCAGGTGAGTATCATGCAAACGGAAGCTTATATTGCCGTGTTTGATTCCGGCGTGGGCGGCATCAGTGTCCTGCGGCATTTGCGCCGGGAGCTGCCCAGCGAGCGGTTTTTGTACTTTGGCGACAGCGCCAATGCGCCCTATGGCACCCGTCCTACCGAGGAGATCCGGGCGCTGACTCTGGCTGCGGCGGAAAAGCTGGTGGCACGGGGCATCAAGGCCCTGGTGGTCGCCTGCAATACCGCCACTTCCGCCGCCATCAACGACCTGCGGGCGCTGTATCCGGAGCTGATCGTCATCGGCATTGAGCCTGCGCTGAAGATCGCCTGCGATCATTACCCCGGGGGCACGGTGGGCGTCATGGCTACCCCGGCGACCCTCCGGGAAGCCAAATTCGCCGCCCTTTTGGAGCGTTGCGCAGATACTTGCTCTGTGGTGAAGCTCCCGGCGGCAGGACTGGTTGAATTGGTGGAGTCCGGCAAGGCGGACAGTCCCCAGGCGTACGCCCTGCTGGAGAAGATTTTGGCACCCTATGCCGGGAAGCTGGATGCGGTGGTGCTGGGCTGTACCCATTATCCCTTCGCATCCAAGGGGATTTCCCGGATTTTGGGGGCAAAAACCGAACTTTTAGACGGCGGTGACGGCACCGCACGGGAAACCAAACGCCGTTTGGCGGCGGCGGATCTGCTCCGTGACGGCATCGGCGATGTGATCTTTGAAAGCAGTGGGCAGGATAACGGCGAATTTTGCCGTGCCCTTTTGGAGGACGTATGCACTACGAAAGCCTGATCTTCGACATTGACGGCACCCTTTGGGACTCCCGGGCGCTGGTCGCCGAGGGGTACAATATTCAGCTTCGCCAGGAGGGGCTGGAGCATCTTTGCGTCACCGCAGAGGACTTTATCCCCCTCTTCGGCAAGGTGATGACGGAGATCGCCGACGTGATTTTCGCAACCATCCCTGCGCCGGAGCGGTACGCCCTGATGGAGCGGTGCATGGACACGGAAAACCGCTATTTGCAGGAAAATCCCTGCCGGATCGGCTATCCCGGGGTGAAGGAAACGCTGGAAAAGCTGGCGAAAAAACACCGGCTGTTCATCGTCAGCAACAGCCAGTGCGGTTATCCGGAGCTGTGCATCCAGAAGCTGGGCTTGGAGAATTGTATTTCCGGACATATGTGCTTCGGCGACACCGGCACGGAAAAGGGCGAAACTATCCGCCGGCTGATGGCAAAATACAGCATCGAAAGCGCCGCCTACATCGGCGATACCCAAGGGGATCTGGATGCCACCATCGTTGCAGGCATTCCTTTTATTTTCGCAAGTTATGGCTTCGGAAACCCCACCCATTGGGATGCAAAAATCGATAGAATCGAAGATTTGCTAACTATTTAATTGTAGGGGAGGGTCTCGACCCTCCCTTGTCGCCCCGTTAGGGCGACAGGTATAAATACGCCTTCGGCGAAGGGAGGGTCAAGACCCTCCCCTACGAGTATTAAATTGGAGGAACCACCATGAGTATCGGCATGGACGCACAATGTTATCTCTGCCACTTCCGTCGGAACGTGGAAACCGCCCGTGCCTTGGGCGACGAGGCCACCGCCACGGAATTTGCCCGGGGTCTGATGGAGCTGTACCTGAAAACTCCCGTAACCTGCAGCTCTCCCTCGGTGGCACCGGGGACCAGCGAGCTGTTTCATCGGCTTTACGGCTTGGAGCCGGACCGTTTCCGCAAGGAAAAGGAGGAATCCAACCGGTTCGTCATGGCGCGTTTTGAGGACATCCGCCGTCGTGCAAGAGAAGCCGCAGACCCGGTGTATGCCGGTCTGCAGCTTGCTATTTTGGGAAATTACATCGATTTTTCCGCCCTCCAGGGAGAGGTCAGCTTTGAAAAACTTGACGAAATGTTGAAAAAAGCCAGTCAAATGGAACTGGATATGGAGGTTTACCGGGCGTTTTGTCAAGAACTTGCCGCAGGCAAAAATCTCCTTTATCTGACGGACAATGCCGGCGAGATCGGCTTCGACCGGGTGTTTGCGGAGGAGCTCCACCGGGCGTACCCCCATTTGGACATCACCTTCTGCGTCCGGGGCGGCTATGCCATGAACGATGCCACCCGTGCCGATGCTGAGGCGGTGGGTATCCCCTTCCCTGTGATCGATAACGGCAACGCCATCCCCGGCACCGAGATCGACCAACTCAGCGAGGTTGCGAAAACTGCCATGGATACCGCCGATGTGATCCTTTCCAAGGGTCAGGGAAATGCGGAAACTCTGTTGGGAACGGGTTATAATATTTATTATGCGTTCTTGATCAAATGCCCCCGGTTCATCGACCGGTACCAAAAGCCCAAATTGACCCCTATGTTTGTCAAGGAACGATAAATGATTGTTTATGTGATTAAAGCACCGCACTCCTTGGCCCCCGCTTTTAAGAGGGGGCTGGCAAAAATCTTTGATTTTTGACTGGGGGAGTTCGGGAAAATTCTATTTTTACTCCCCCCGGCCTCGCTTACGCTTCGGCCACCCCCCTCATAAATGCGGGGGGCAAGGGCGTGTGCGTTACTCCGCTAAACAATCATTTACTGCAACAAAAGACTCCGCCGAGGCGGAGTCTTTTGCTATTATTTTGTGCCGAAGATCCGGTCGCCGGCGTCGCCCAGACCGGGGATGATATAAGCATGCTCGTTGAGCCGC
>JAZNRS010000060.1:0-18116 GCA_045590815.1 Faecousia sp. | reverse complement strand
CGACTACCACCACAAATGCACCGTCTGCGGACGTACCGACGTTTCCAACCCGGAGCTGGAGTTCCGCTACTGCTCCCGCTGCAACGGCTACCATTGCTACTGTGAAGATCACATCAGCAATCATACGCATATAGAATAAAGACACTGTCATTGCGAACCAGTGACCGATGTCACTGGTGTGGCAATCTCCATAAATCAAGGGGATTCCCACGCCAGTGTGCGCACTGGCTCGGAATGACAAGTTAATAAAGCAACATCGAGGCTGCCATCAGGCAGCCTCGATACTTTTATTCAACCGTAACGGATTTTGCCAGATTTCTGGGCTTATCCACGTCACAGCCACGGTACAGCGCCACATAGTAGCTGAACAGCTGCAGGGGAATAATGCTCAGACTGGGCTGGAGCATGGGATGGATCTTGGGTACAGAGAAGGTCTGATCGGCGATCTTGCCGGCCTGCTCCTCCAGCTCCTCCAGGGTCACGCACAGAACATCTGCGCCACGGGCCTTGACTTCCTTGATATTGGCCATGGTCTTGTCGAACAGACCCTCCACAGTAGCCAGCGCCACCACCAGAGTGCCCTCCTCGATCAGAGAAATGGGACCGTGCTTCAGCTCGCCGGCAGGATATGCCTCGCTGTGCAGATATGCGATCTCCTTCAGCTTCAGACTGCCCTCCATGCAGATGCCGCTGTCGATGTTGCGACCGATATAGAAGGCATCGTGATGGGCATGATACCGGCTGGCCAGGTACTGGCAGCGCTCCTTATGGCGACGGGTCAGCACCCGCTCCACATCGTAGGGCAGGCTTTCCAGACCGGCAACCACAGCGGCATAGTCCTCCTCGGACATGGTGCCCAGGGTCTTCGCCATCTGGATCGCCAGCAGGTACACCACAGCCAGCTGGGTGGAGAATGCCTTGGTGGTAGCCACGGCGATCTCGGGACCGGCCCAGGTGTAGATCACCTGGTCGGCAGCCTTGGCGATGGCAGAACCAACCACATTGACGATGGCGATAGTCTGTGCGCCCAGGTTCTTAGCCTCACGGAGTGCCGCCAGGGTGTCAGCGGTCTCGCCGGACTGGCTGATAACGATGACCAGATTCTTATCATCCACAACCGGGTCGCAGTAACGGAACTCAGAAGCCATCATCGCCTCGCAGGGGATGCGGCAGGATTTTTCAATGATGTACTTTGCCAGCACGGACACATAGTAAGCAGAGCCGCAGGCAACCAGGTAGATCTTGTTCAGACCACGCAGGTACTCCTCAGACAGCTCAATACCATCCAGCACCACCTTGCCATCCCGCAGACGGGGGCTGATGGTGTCGCGCAGAGCCTTGGGCTGCTCGTAGATCTCCTTGATCATGAAATGGTCATAGCCGCCACGCTCGGCAGCGCCCATCTCCCAGGTGATCTTCTCACGCTTCTTCTCCACTTCCTCGCCGGTGATGTCGTAGAAGGTGGCAGAATCCGCATCAAACACAGCCATATCGCCATCTTCCAGATAGGCGACGGTCTGGGTGTACTTCAAAATCGCAGGCACGTCGGAAGCCACAAAATGCTCACCTTCGCCGAAGCCGAAGATCAGCGGAGAATCCTTCTTCACCGCAACGATCTTGCCGGGATGATCCACGCACAGAATGCCCAAAGCGAAGCTGCCCTCCAGGCGAACCACGGTTTCCCTGACAGCGGTGACGAAATCGCCGTACTTTTCATAGTAGTATCCGATAAGGTTGGCGACCACCTCGGTGTCGGTCTCGGAGGAGAAGGTAGCACCCTTGCGGAGCATCTTCTCACGCAGGCGAGCTTCATTCTCGATGATACCGTTGTGGACAACGGCGATCTTGCCGGTCCAGGACATATGGGGGTGGCTGTTCACATCGGAGGGTGCGCCATGGGTCGCCCAACGGGTGTGACCGATGCCCACACTACCGGGCAGCGCGCTGCCGCCCTCAAGCCGATCCCGGAGAACACTCAGGCGCCCCTTGGCCTTTACGGGCACCAGACCGTTTTCATTATGCACACAAACGCCGGCAGAGTCGTAACCCCGGTACTCCAGCTTTTCCAGTCCATCCAACAGAACAGGCGCTGCCTGACGGCCGCCTGCATATCCAACGATTCCGCACATCGCAAATTACCTCCGCAAAACGTAATACTTTATCAAAACTTTTTATATTATACAACTATTTCGGTGCATTTTTCAACTATTATTTGAAAAATTTTCGATCAGTGACGAAAAATGTACATCACTGATCGAAAAAACCACAATATTTCACATTTAGCTGAGAAAAATCGTCCAAATCTGCAAAGACTACCAATTCCGCCCCCATATCCGACAGCAATTGTGCTGCCTGGGAGCCGTCGTCGAAGCAGTACACCGGGCTCCAGCCGAAGCGCAGGTTCTTCACCGTGCCGTCCCAGGTGCCGCCTTTTTTGCAGTCGCTCTGGGCAACAAAGGTGCGCAGACCCATACAATGGATCACCCGATTGCGGCTCAGTGCCCGCTGATTGGAAAAGGGCAGATCGAATCCATCCTCGCTGAGATACAGCACATTTTCCTTTTCGCTGTGCCGTTCCAGCTCATCCGCCACAACGCAGATCACACTGCCGCCTTCCTCCCGGCAGCCCTCCTGGGCAGCCCGGTCAGCACCCCGGGCATTTCCCGATACCAGCACAAATCCCTGCCGTGCCGCCTGGCGACCGACCTCCCGGGCAAAGCGCAGATTCTCCTCTCCAATGTCACGGCTGCCCACCAGCGCCACCGCCGGTTGCTGCAACAAATGCAACTCCCCTTTCGCCCAAAGGCATCCGGGTGCATCCGTATTCAGCCGGTTATGGACCGTATCCGGGTAACCATCGCTGACGCGGCTCAGCGCCACACAGCCCGCCTTTTGTCCCCGGCGCAGATAATGCTCCAGCAATTCCGTATCTGCAAAAAGCAAAACGATCCGCTGCGCCATCTCCCGGTTATACCCCAAAGCGATCAAGTCCTGGGGCTGCAGCCGCCGATCCGCCACTTCCCTTTCCGCCAGAGATACCCTTTGCGCCAAGGCACGAAGCTGCGGCCCGGTGAGCGGATGCCGATCCGGATCCCCAAGCTGACTGCTCAGCAGCAGGAATCCCTTCTCCCGGGCGTTCACCGGAACCTCTTTTTCATGGGCACAGGCGCCTTGATCTCTTCTTCGGTCAAGCTGCCGTCAGCGCCCAAAACCATGGGCTTGATCTGATACTGGGAGTATTTTGCGATCTCATCCAGCTTCGCCTTCTCCGGGAAGTTGCCGATGATGCTCCATGCCACGCCCTTGCGCTTGGCGCGACCGGTTCTGCCGATGCGGTGAACGTAGTATTCGTTCTCCTCCGGCACGTCAAAATTGATGACGCAGTCCACGTCATCCACATCGATGCCCCGGGATGCCACATCGGTGGCGATGAGTACCTGCAGCTTACCGTCCCGGTAGCGCTGCATGGCCTTTTCCCGCTGACTTTGGCGAATGTCGCCGTGGATGCAGTCGCAGTCCAGGCCGGCTCGCTGGAATTCGTCGCTGAGCCGCTGGCACATATGCTTGGTGTTGCAGAAGATCATCACTCGCTCATACCCCTGGGTGCGGATCAGCCGCAGAGTGGTTTCCGCCTTCTCCAAAGGCGTAACCGTCAGGCTGAACTGGTCGATATCCGGGCGATCCTCCTGCTTGGGCTCCACGGTGATCTCCACCTCGTCCCGCTGATACATCCAGGACACGGTCATGACCTCCTGGGAGATAGTCGCAGAGAACAGACCCAGGTTCTTCCGGTTCTTCACCTTTTCAATGATACGGGTCACATCCTTGAAAAATCCCATATCCAGCATCCGATCCGCCTCATCCAGTACAACGGTCTGGATCTTATCCAGGCGGATGGTCTTGCGGTTGTAGTGATCCATCAGCCGACCGGGGGTGGCAACCACGATCTGAGGCTTGCGCTCCAGCTGCTTGATCTGACCGCCGATACCGGCGCCGCCGTACAGCACCGCCACACGGATGCCGTTGTAATAGGTCAGCAGACCTCTCAGCTCGTCACCGATCTGAATGGCCAGCTCCCGGGTCGGTGCCAGCACCAGCGCCTGCGCCGCATCGCTGTCTGCATCGATATGCTCGATCATGGGAATACCAAAGGCAAAGGTCTTGCCGGTACCGGTGGGTGCCTTGGCGATCACATCCTTCCATTGCAAAAAATGGGGGATCGCCTTTGCCTGGATGGTGGTGGGATATCCGTAACCCTTCTTCTCCAGGGCCTTGAGCATTGCCTCGCTCAGCCCCAGATCCGCGAAGGAAATATTGCTAGTGTCCATAGTTTTCGTCCTTTTTCTTTATTATGGTGCCGGAGCCATGATCTGCTCCAGCAGCTTGCGATTTGCCGCAAAATCAATATCGTACTGGAACCAGGCTGCCAGACCGGGTCTTACCCGGGCAGTACCACCCTTAAAGGTCCCGTCCGCCGGGATGCGCAGAGTGCTATACTCCGCACCTGCCAGCATCGGACCTACATCCAGCGCATAACCAATGATCTCGCCTTTTTCCATATTGGTGGTGACCAGAGGCAGAATATCCTCCAGCATATCGATCATCTCCAGCACCGGCAGCGACTTATACTTTTCAATGATCGCCATGATCACCGCCCGCTGACGGCGGGCACGCTGATAGTCGCTGTCGATCTCACGGATCCGGGAATAGGCCAGCGCCTGCTCCCCGTTCATGTGGTTCATACCGACCTGGAGTCCCCATTTTGTGCCACGATTTAAGTACTTCACCTCAGCAGCGGTGAGCTTCACATCCACGCCACCCAGCAGATCCACCACCTGTTGGAAGCCGTTGAAGTCCACCTCCACGCAGCCGTCCACGTCCACGCCGAAGTTGACCTGCATGGTTTCGCTGAGCAGCTTCATACCGCCGAAGGCATAAGCAGCATTCATCTTATTGGGCTGATAGCCGGGGATCTGCACATAGCTGTCACGCATGAAGGAGGTCAGTGTCACAGCCTTTGTGGATTTGTTCACCGTCACCAGGATCATGGAGTCCGAGCGCTGACGCCCTTGACCGGGCCGACGATCCTGACCGACCAGAAGAATATTGATGATATGGTCGTAATTCGCCTCCGGCTCCTGGGGATCTTCCGGCAGCACCGGGTCAGCGATCTCCGGCAGAGTCTCTTCTTCCTCGGGAGTCAGCACGATGTTTTCCGGGTCATTGATGATAATATCCTCCGCCTCGCTGGGGGAAACGGTCGCATCCAGCGCCGTATCATAGGGCGTGATCTGATCCAGAAGATGATTGATCTTCAGAAAAGCCACCAGCATCAAGACCAGAAGCAAAGCGGTCACGGTACCGAAGCAGATCAGCAGTACCGGCCAAACCTTCTTCTTTTTCTTCTGTTTTTCCACTGTACAGCCCCTCCTTTTCCATTTCTCTTTATTTTACCACATATATTCCGTCCGTCAAGGGGCGAATTGTAAACTCTATTTTATAGAAAATTCACGATTCGTCCCTTGCTTACTGTGGACAAACGGAGAAAAGTGTGCTATATTTTAGGGTAGTGTATTATACCCATCCTAAAAGTGGAGGAGTATTGATAAAAATGGGCAAACTGATCGTAATCGAAGGAACCGACGGTTCCGGCAAATCCACCCAATTCAAGCTGCTGACGGAGCGGCTTACCAACGAGGATGTCAGCTTCAAGCGTCTGGTATTCCCCCGGTACGCCGAGGAAAGCTCTGCGCTGATCCGGATGTACCTGCAGGGTCAATTCGGCACTAATCCTTCCGACGTTAACAGCTACGCCGCTTCTGCATTCTATGCGGTGGATCGCTACGCATCCTACAAGCAGGACTGGGGAAAATGGTACGAAGATGGCGGTCTGGTGCTGTCCGACCGGTATACCACCTCCAACGCCGTCCACCAGGCGTCCAAGGAAGCCCCCGAAAACCGTGGGGAATTTCTGCGCTGGCTGTATGAGTTTGAGTATGACCGTCTGGGTCTGCCCAAGCCGGATCTGATCATCTACCTGGACGTCCCCACAGACTTCACGGAAAAGCTCATGCGCCGCCGTGAGCAGGACACCAACACCAAAGCAGATATCCACGAAAAGGACATGGCGTATCTTGCCACCTGCCGTCAGACCGGTCGGGATGCCGCCAAGTTCTACGGTTGGACAGTCATCGAATGTGTCCGGGACGGTGAAATGCGTTCTATCGAAGACATTCACAACGAGATCTTCGCCCAGGTGACGAAGCTTTTGGAGGAATAAGTATGGTTTATGTATTGCTGGGCACCGGCTTTGAAGAAACCGAAGCCATCGCCCCTATCGACCTTTTGCGCCGTGCAGGCATCCCCACGCTGACCGTGGGTGTGGACGGCAAGATCATTACCGGCGGACACGGCATCGCCGTGGAAGCGGATATCACCATGGGTGAAATGGATCTGACAGATCTCGACATGATCGTCCTTCCCGGCGGTCTGGGCGGTGTTGCTACTGCCAGAAAAAGCCCGGAGGCGCTGGACGCCCTGCGTTTTGCCTGGGAAAATGATAAATTCGTCGCCGCCATTTGTGCCGGACCGACCGTCCTTGCCGATTTGGGCATCACCAGCGGCAAGAATGCCACCTGCTACCCCGGCTGTGAGAGCGGCATGGGCGATGCGGTGATGGTGGAAAATGCCGCTTGCATCCGGGACGGAAAGCTGATCACCGGCACCTCTGCCGGCTGCGCGATCCCCTTTGGTCTTGCGTTGGTCGCCGCCTTGAAGGGACAGGAGGAAGCCGACCGGATCGCCAAGCAGATCGTCATCCGCTGACGAGAGGAGAACATTATGGATAACAACAAGCACCTGGATGAGCTGTCCTCCGAGGAATGGCTGGACGAGCTTTTTAAGAAGCCCCATCTGGCTGAGGAGATCCTTGCGGACGAAAAAGCCGTGGCGGCAGCAGGGCTGACCCATCCTTCGGATCTGGAATTTGAGAAGATCATGCGGGAGGCCAAGGCCGACGGCTGGACCCCGGATGACGAAGCCATGGAAACAGAGCTTCCCATTCCGGAATTCATCGATGTGGAACCTTTTAAGGATGAGGAATTCCGGGACACCTTTGGCGAGGGCACCGATCTGGAGGACATCTTCAACGATACCGCACCTGCGGAGCCTGCACGTTCTGCGACGGATCCGGCTTTGGCTGCTACCCGTCAGCATACCGTGGTTTCCGCCGATGATACCGCCGAAGAAACCGAGGATACCCCGGCGGAGGAAGACGCCGAAGAGCCCGAAGATAAAAAATCCGATGCGGAAAAGGGTCGCCCCAAGCGGGAGCGGGAATACGGTCTGTTCGGCATCCCCCACGCGGTGTCCGCCGCCATTTGGATCGGACTGATCCTGCTCATCGGCGTGACTCTGGGCAGAATGGTTTGGCTGTGCGTCCAGGACGTGCTGGCCTTCGGACGGGATCCCATCACCGCCACCGTCACCATCGACGAAGGCGACGACATGGATGTCATCGCCCAAAAACTGAAGGATGCCGGTCTGATCCGCTATACGGGTCTTTTCAAGATGTACGCCGATCTTTCCGATGCCCAGGAGGATATCCGCCCCGGCACCTACAGCTTTAATGACGTCACAGAAAAGGACGAAGAGCTGATCGTTTACGACTATATGGCTCTGGTTTCTCATATGTCCCCCTCCTCCGGACTGGTGGTTGTGGAGGATCTGCGCATCCCCGAGGGCTATACCTGCGCTCAGATCTTCAAGCTGCTGGAGGAAAACGGTGTGTGTACCGTGGAAAAGCTGGAGCAGGCATGCATGGATCCCGAGTTCAATCTGGAGGGCTACTGGTTCCTGAAGGATCTGGATCGGAACAATAAATACTGCCTGGAGGGCTACCTCTTCCCCAACACCTACGATTTCTATGAGGACGACGATCCGAAGCGTGTCCTGCGGAAAATGCTGGATGCCTTCAGCAACAGCTTCACCGATGTGATGCGGGATAAGCTGTCCAAGCTGGAGGGCTACTCGCTCCAGGAGGTCATCATCATCGCCTCCATGATCGAAAAGGAATCGGCAAATGTGGAAGAAAGCTACGCCGTTTCCGCAGTCATCTATAACCGTCTGCGCAATTCCAGCCAGTATCCCTATCTGAACATCGACGCCACCCTGGTGTACGCCCTTGGCAAGAACGATATCACCAAGGAAGACACCAAGATCGATCACCCCTACAACACCTATAAGTACCCCGGTCTGACCCCCGGACCCATCTCCAATCCCAGTCAGAACAGCATCGCCGCTGCTCTGGATCCGGATACGGATTACGCCGGCTACTACTTTTACGCATTGGATCCTGCCACCAATAAGCATCACTTCTCCAAGACCTATGAGGAGCATCTGGCATTCCTCAACTCCCTGGAGGACGACTGATGAGCAAATTGGAATTACTCAGCCCTGCCGGAGATATGGAACGGCTGCGGATGTCGGTGCTGTACGGCGCTGACGCCGTGTATCTGGCAGGCACGGACTTTGGAATGCGCTCCTTCGCCGGGAATTTCTCGGCGGAGGAGCTTCCTCTGGCGGTAAAATTCGCCCACGACCACAGGGTCAAGGTCCACGTCACCGTCAACACCATGCCCCGCAACGACGAAGTCATCGCCTTGCCGGAATATCTAGAGCGGCTGGACGATGCCGGGGTGGATGCGGTGATCGTGGCGGATCTGGGTGCCTTCACTTTGGCTGGTAAATACGCCCCCCGTTGTGAGCGCCACATCTCCACCCAGCAGTCCATCGCCAACTATGAATGTGCAACTGCATGGTACGATTTGGGCGCAAAAAGAGTGGTTTTGGCAAGAGAATTGAGCCTTTCGGAGATCAGTTGCATCCGTGAAAAATGTCCGAAAGAGTTGGAAATTGAAACTTTCGGTCACGGCGCCATGTGCGTCAGCTACTCCGGACGGTGCCTGCTGAGCAATTACATGACCGGTCGGGACTCCAACCGTGGCGCCTGCGCCCAGCCCTGCCGGTATCAGTATACCTTGATGGAGGAAAAGCGCCCCGGGGAGTATTTCCCGGTTTTCGAGGACGAAAAGGGTACATACATCCTCAATTCCCGGGATATGTGCACCATTGACCATTTGAAGGATCTGATGGATGCGGGCATCAACTGCATCAAGATCGAGGGTCGTGCCAAGTCCGCCTATTATGCCGCCATCGTCACCGGCGCTTATCGCCATTGTATCGACGATATTTGCGCCGGGAAATCTGTCGATCCGGTGTGGCGGGACGAGGTTGAGCACGTTTCCCATCGCATTTACTCCACCGGCTTCTATTACAGCTTCCCCGGTCAGTACACGGAAAATTCCCGGTACATCCGGGAGTGGCAAATTTGCGCCATCGTGGAAAGCTGCGACGAAAACGGTCTTGCCCTGTGCAGTCTGCGGAATAAGTTCGCCGCCGGTGACCAGCTGGAGCTGGTAGGACCAGATCTGCGTCCCATCCCCATCGTTGCGGCGGATATGACCGATTGCGACGGCGTTCCCCTGGACGAGCCCCGGACACCCCAAATGAAGTTTTATCTTCCCCTGCCCAAGCAGGTTCCCCCTTACAGCATCCTGCGCAGAAGCGTGGATCTGTCTGCAAAATAACAGAAGCGGTCTGCGTGAGCAGACCGCTTAACTTATTTCTTTTTGTACTGCAGCTTCGACCAGAACGCAATAATGATCTGACCGGGAATGCCCAGCAGCAACGGCTGCCAGATCATCATGCCGTGGAGCATCAAGGTCAGCACCACGCCAATGAGGGTGGCCCACATCAGCACCGCCACGATGGCGCAGTTGTGCTTTCCGCCGAACCACACGGAATTCATCACCAGCCACACCAGCACCGACACCGGCACCGCATACACAAACGCCAGCAGATGGATCTGTGTCTTTTCATAAATCAGATCCAGCACCACATACGCACCGGTGGCCAGCAGCCACACAAGCAAAATGCCCAGCACGGTGATGACCTTGTGGTTTCTCCGCTTCGCCGGTGCCGCCTCCGGCTCCGGCATTACCGGCTGCTGATTCTCCTGCACCAGGTAATCCAGCGGCACGCCAAACAGATCCACCAGCGCCTTCAGCACCGTAATGTCCGGGATAGACTCCCCCCGCTCCCATTTGGAGATGGCTTTATCAGAGTAATTCAGCCGTTCCGCCAGCTCACTTTGGGTCATTTTGGCATTTTGGCGAAGGATCGTTATATTTTTAGCAATAATAGGCTTAATGTCTTTCACAGCTATGTCCTCGCTACTTAGGTTACTTGTTGATTATACCACATCTTCCTTTTCAAATCAAGGTGCAGATTGCTTTTTTCGCCGTCCGGTGGTAAAGTAATCCAAAGGAGGTGCGTCATGTACAAAACGCTGAACGAGCATTATCAGTCCCTTTTTGGCTGCAAAGTATACAAATTATCCATCGATGCGGGCTTTTCCTGCCCAAATCGGGATGGAACCTTGGGAGATCGGGGCTGCATCTTCTGCTCCGGACGTGGCAGCGGCGATTTTGCGGAGCATGGCGGCACCGTAACCGACCAGCTTCAAAGAGCCAAGGCCCGTGTGCAAAGCAAATCCGGCAGCGGCAAATACATCGCCTATTTCCAGGCCTTCACCAACACCTATGCCCCGGTAGCGCAGCTTCGCAGGCTGTACACTGAGGCTATGGAAATGGAGGAAATCGTGGGGCTCGCCATCGGCACCCGTCCGGACTGCCTGGGCGATGAGGTAGTTTCCCTTTTGGCGGAGCTGAACCAAATCAAGCCGATTTCCTTAGAATTGGGTCTGCAAACCATCCACGAAGCCTCAGCCCACTACATCCGCCGGGGGTATCCGCTGGCAGTCTACGATGATGTAGTGGGGCGGTTGAAGGCCGCAGGTTTGGAGGTGGTCACCCACATCATTTTAGGTCTGCCGGGAGAAACCGCGGATATGGCTGTACAGACCACCCGGCACGCCGTAAATATGGGCACCGATGGGGTGAAATTTCACCTGCTCCATGTGCTTCGTGGCACAGATCTGGAAAAAGATTATCTGGCAGGGCGCTTTTCCTGCCTGGAATTAGAAGAGTATGCTGCTATACTGAAAGCCTGTCTGGATGTTTTACCGGAGCATATCGTGGTACACCGGATCACCGGCGACGGTGCCAAACGGGATCTGGTTGCCCCCTTGTGGTCAGCAGACAAAAAACGGGTGCTAAATTTTCTGAATCGGCACTTAAGAAGCTAGACTTTTTAGCGAAATATAGTATAATGTATGTTAACACTTTGATTGGAGGCTCCTCTATGAAGCTCAATTACAAGCGCACGATCCTGGTTGGCTTCGCATTTTTTCTGATCAGTCTGTTCTGGCAGAACTACGATGCCACCATCCCCGTGATCCTCACCAACAAATTCGGCATTCCCCAGGACTGGTCCGGCTTCATTATGGCGCTGGACAATATCCTGGCGGTATTCATGCTGCCCGTCTTCGGCGCACTTTCCGACAAGTGCCGCTCCAAGTATGGCAAGCGCACCCCCTTCATCACCATCGGCACCATCCTGGCGGCAGTTTTTCTGATTGCGCTGTCCTTTACCGACAAGGCGCAGCTGAATAACATCTCCGACGTTGCCACCATCGACGATCCTGCCGGTATGCACATCCTCTACGACACCCAGAAGGACAAGGAACTGAAGACCCCCGACGGCGACAATTTCGTCCTTTCCGATATTTTCACCGAAGAGGAATTCGCCGCCATCCCCAGCAAGGTGGAGGTGGTGAAGCTCAGCGATCCGCTGCGCATCCTGCGCAAGAATGGCATTTCCCTGGAATATCAGGAGGGTGATACCCTCATTTTCAAGGATCTGCTCACCGATGAGCAGCTTTCCTCCATCAAAAAGGACGCAGACCGGGAAGCTCTGGAAACCATCTGCGACAACGGCTGGACTGTCACCGTACTGGACGGCAAGGGCTACGTCTGCACCGCCGACCTGGCGGATACCGCTGAGCTGGAAACCAAGAAGATCTCCCACCCGGACTATATCAACTACGTTTCCCCCGCACGGCAGGCCTATGCTGCGGACACCACCGCAAGCAATCCCCTGCCTCTGATCCTGTTCATCGTTTTGCTGTTGGCGCTGCTGATCGCCATGGCGATCTTCCGTTCCCCCGCTGTGGCGCTGATGCCCGACGTCACCGTCAAGCCCCTGCGCAGCAAGGGCAACGCCGTGATCAATCTAATGGGCACCGCCGGCGGTATTCTGGTGCTGGGACTGGGCATGGTGTTCTCCACCTCCCAGGAAATGATGCGCTATACCCCCTACTACTGCCTCATCGCCGGTATCATGCTGGTGGCGCTGATCATCTTCCTGGCTACCGTCCGGGAGCCCAAGTGGGCTAAGGAGATGGAAGAGGACAGCGTTCGCTACGGCATTGTGGAAAACGCGGAGGAGAACACCCAGAAGCGCAAGCTCACCAAGGGCGAGAAACGTTCTCTGATCTTCATTCTGCTGTCTGTGGCGCTGTGGTACATCGGCTACAATGCCGTTACCTCCAAGTATTCCGTCTATGCGCCCAACATTCTGGACATGGACTACAACACCACCATGCTCATCGCCCAGGGCTTCGCCATCGCCGCCTACTTCCCTGCCGGCATCGTGGCATCCAAGATCGGTCGAAAGAAGACCATTTTGGCCGGTGTGGTTATGCTGGCCGCCGCCTTCGGCGCTGCCGCATTCGCCCGGGCAAGCACCCCGGCACTGGTGATGAACATTATGTTCGCCCTGGCCGGCATCGGCTGGGCTACCATCAATGTCAACTCCTTCCCCATGGTTGTGGAGCTTTGCTCCGGCGGCGATACCGGCAAGTACACCGGCTACTACTACACCGCCTCCATGTCTGCCCAGGTGGTCACCCCCATCCTCTCAGGCATTCTGATGCGACGCATCGCCTACACCACCCTTTTCCCCTATGCCGCCGTCTTCGTGGCGCTGGCTTTCGTGACCATGCTCTTCGTCAAGCACGGCGACTCCAAAGCCGAGCCCAAGAAGGGTCTGGAAGCCCTGGATATCGACGATTAAGCCATGCCGGTACTGATTTGTCTGATCGTACTTGCGGTTCTGGTGATCGCATATCTGCTGGCGATCCGTGGACGGAAAGGACATCCCGGCGTAGATGCGCTGAAGGGCTGGAGCTATGCTCACCGGGGTCTTTACGGCGAAGGTCGCCCGGAAAACAGCATGGCTGCCTTCCAGGCATCCTTTGACGGCGGCTACGGTATCGAGCTGGATGTGCATCTTTTGGCAGACGGCAATCTCGCCGTCATGCACGATTCGCTGCTCATGCGCACCACCGGCAAGGAAGGACGCATTGAGGAACTGACCACCGGGCAGCTGCAGGAATGCTTCCTGGAGGGTACCACCGAAACCATCCCAGAATTCCGGCAGGTTTTGGAGTTGTACCAAGGCAAATATCCGCTGATCGTGGAACTGAAGCCCCTGGGCAACAACTACGCCGCTTTGACGGAAGCCGCCTGCAACATGCTGGATAGCTACGATGGCGTATACTGCCTGGAATCCTTCGATCCCCGGTGTCTGTTGTGGCTGAAAAAGCACCGCCCGGAGCTCATTCGTGGGCAACTTAGCGAAAACTATTTTGCCAGCAAGACCGCCAAGATCCCCTTTATTCTCAAATTGCTGCTAAAAGAAAATCTGGGTCACTTTTTAACAAAACCCGATTTCACCGCCTACAAATTTGAAGACCGACACAATACCCTCAGCAATTTCTTTTGTTTGATGCACCATCCTTGTGTCAGCTGGACCATCAAAAATCAAGCAGATTTTGATGCCGTCGTGGAAGAGGGCTGGATCCCCATTTTCGAGGGTTTTACCCCCGACCCCACACGCCGTCCAAACAACTAATCTGAACGGAGGTTTTTCCATGAAATCCATCCGCGACATTTACAAGATCGGCAAAGGCCCCTCCTCCTCCCACACCATGGGGCCGGAGCGGGCGGCCATCCTCTTTAAGAATAACCACCCGGAAGCCGACAGCTTCCAGGTGACCCTTTACGGCTCGCTGAGCAAGACCGGCATCGGTCACGGCACCGACCGGGTCATCCACCAGGTGCTCTCTCCCCTGCCCACTGAAATCATTTTCTCGGAAGAAGAGCTCCCCGATTCCCACCCCAACACCCTGGATTTTGTTGCTCTGAAGGATGGTACCCAGATCGGTTCTCTCCGGGTGGAATCCATCGGCGGCGGCGACATCCGTTATCCCGGCTGCCAGAACGACGACGGCGAGGAAGTTTATATCGAGCACTCCTTTGCGGAGATCGCAGATTTCTGCAAGTGGCGCTATATCACCAAGCTGTCGGATTATGTGGAGCTGAATGAGGGTCCGGAAATTTGGGACTATCTGATGACTGTATGGCAGACCATGAAACAGGCCATCGCCGACGGTCTTTCTGCCGAGGGCATCCTCCCCGGCGGACTGAATGTGCGCCGTAAGGCAAAATCTCTGTACGAGCAGGAGCTTTTGGTGGACGAACCCAGTCTTCGGGAATTTCAGCTCATCGCCGCTTATGCCTATGCGGTGGCGGAGCAAAATGCCGACAACGGCACCATCGTCACAGCCCCCACCTGCGGTGCCTGTGGCGTATTGCCGGCAGTTTTGAAATATGCGCAGGACCGGAAGGGCTACACCGATGAGCAGATCTGCCGGGGTCTTGCCACCGCCGGTATCATCGGCAATCTGACCAAGCGCAACGCCTCCATTTCCGGTGCGGAAGCCGGCTGCCAAGCTGAGATCGGCACCGCCTGCTCCATGGCGGCAGCCGCTCTTGCGGAGCTGTATCAGCAGAACATCGACCAGGTGGAGTACGCCGCCGAGGTTGCCATGGAGCATCATTTGGGACTGACCTGCGACCCCATCTGCGGTCTGGTGCAGATCCCCTGCATCGAGCGCAACGCCGTAGCTGCCATGCGTGCCATGAACGCCTGCAACCTGAGCTACTTGCTCACTGGCTCCCGGAATATCAGCTATGATATGGTCTGCCGTGCCATGCACGAAACCGGTATCAATCTGAATCACCGCTTCCGGGAAACCAGCCAAGGCGGCCTCGCCAAGCTGTATAACCGCAAGCGCAAATAACCAACAGTCCCGCTCAAGCGGGGCTGTTGGTCAGACTGTCAAAAAACCTGTCATTGCGAACCAGTGACCGATGTCACTGGTGTGGCAATCCCCTAAACAGGAGTGAAATGCTGGTTTTTTGACTAAAAAAAGTTCGAAAAACTCGGGGATTGCCACACCAGCCTGCGGGCTGGTTCGCAATGACAGCTAGCTTAATAGCATTGTGCCTGCAGGGGCTGAATTTATGCTTGCGAAAATTCACGACTCGTGATACAATATTTGCAACTTCATATCTTATATAGCTCCACGATCGGGTGGATGTTTCTACAAACTACCGTAATAGTTTTGCTATAAGATTTTCGATCTTTGCAGCTATTGCGGGTTTATTTTTTGTGGAATTAGGAGCAAAAAGTTATGGAAAAGAGTCTTGAAATCAAGTCCCTCGGGGAAGAGCGGATCTCAAAGCTGCTGCTGAAATTCTCCATCCCCTGCGTCACGGGACTGCTGATCAGCGCATTTTACAACATCGTCGACCAGATCTTCATCGGTAACAGCGAGCTGGGGTATTGGGGCAACGCCGCAACCGGCGTGTCCTTTCCGGTGATCTGCATTGCCAACGCCTTTGCCTGGTGTATTGGTGACGGCGCCGCCTCTTTTTTGAGTATTTGTGCCGGTCGGGGCGATACCGAACGGGCGCACAAATGCGTGGGCACCGGCATCACCGCAACGACAGCGATCAGTATCGTTTTGATGGTCATCTGTCTGATCTGGGCTCGTCCGCTGATGGCGCTGTTCGGTGCATCGGCGCAGACGCTGGATATGGCGGTGGAATATTTCCGCATTGTCGTGACGTTTTTCCCCTTCTACCTGCTGCTGAATGTGATGAACAGCATGATCCGTGCCGACGGCAGCCCCACCTACGCCATGCTGGCGATGCTCACCGGTGCGGTGAGCAACATCATTCTCGACCCGGTTTTCATCTTCGTATGCAGACGGGGCATCGCAGGCGCTGCCTGGGCGACGGTGATCGGACAATGTATGTCCTTTTTAGTTTGCGCCGTCTACTTTTTCAAGCCGAAGACCTTCCGTTTAAGCCGGCGGAGTTTTTTGCCGGACAAAAAGGTATTGGGCAGCGTGATCGCACTGGGAGGTTCTACCTTTATCACCCAGCTGTCCATCGTGGTTTTGTCCCTGGTCAGTAACGTGATGCTGGCAAAATACGGCGCGCTCTCCAAGTACGGTCCGGATATCCCCATTTCTGTTTTCAGTATTCAGACCAAGGTCTATACCGTTGTGTGTAACATCGTGGTGGGTATCGTCCTAGGCGGACAGCCCATTTTCGGCTACAACTACGGCGCAGGCAATTACCAGCGGGTCCGTCAGGCATATAAGCTGGTACTCACCGCCACGTTGATCGTCGGCATCAGTGCCGTGCTGCTGTTTGAGATCCGTCCCCAGCTGATCATCAATATTTTCGGAGCCGGCGATGCGCTGTACCAGGAATTTGCCGTGAAGACATTCCGCATTTACTTGTCGCTGACCATGATCACCTGCTCGGTGAAGCTGACCTCCGTGTTCTTCCAGGCCATCGGCAAGCCGCTGCGTGCCATGCTCACATCCATGGTGCGGGATATTCTGTGCTTTACGCCCCTGGCGCTGCTGCTGCCCAAATTCCTGGAAAATGCAGCCCCCGGCACCGGCATCGACGGCATCCTCTACGTCGCCCCTATTTCCGACATCGTGGCGCTCATCGTCATCCTGGCGCTGACGATCCCATTCTTCCGCAGTCTGAAAACGCAAAAAATGTGAATAACATTGCAAATTTGGAAGCTTTGTAATACAAATAGTCAAGTTAACAGATTTAGAAGCGCAAAACAATGAAATATGGAATCGGCGCTGAAACTACCGATTCCATATTTCAATGTATCTCCACAAATGCCGATAAAGTTTGATAAACACTAGGTTTTTCAATATCTTTAAAATATATAAGTCCACGCATCTCTATGCCTTCCAAGGCGAAAATGGCGTAGGGAAAATGGAAAAAAGTACTTACTGCTACCACAAACAGCCCCCCGGCGGTAAGACCAAAAGGTCTTACCGCCGGGTGTTTATCATCTACTTATACGCAATCCTAAAGTAATCCAAATAAGCCTTGAAGCGTTCCTGGGCGGTGAGGCAGGTGTCCATAAGGAAACCTTTTTCGTGGCCCCATTCTTTGAGACCGCAGTAGTAAAACAACTTCAGGTTGTCCTCGATGATGAAGGGCACGATATTGTGCTTCAAACACTCCTTGAAGAGGATCAGGCGGCCTACACGCCCGTTTCCATCCTGAAAAGGATGGATACGTTCAAATGCCACATGGTATGTTGCAGCCATCCCAAAAGAAAAGGAGCAATTACTTATGAGTGGAATTTTTGAAACCGTTATGCTTGTTTGCTTTGGGCTTTCCTGGCCGCTGAATGTGATCAAGGCATACAAAGCCAGAACTGCAAAAGGCACCAGCCTGCCGTTTATCCTTTTGATCATCAGCGGATATATCGCCGGCATCACCGCCAAGCTGATCTCCGGGCAGGTCAACTATGTGCTGGTGGTTTATCTTTTGAACCTGGCAATCGTTTCTTTGAATGTACTGGTGTACATCCGAAACGCCGCGCTGGACAGAAAAGCTGCCCACGCATAAACCGGAGGTGTTCATATGGAAAAGACTATCAAAACTTATCAGTCCCTGAACAAGCTGGCTGCGACAGGCAGAACTGTGATCTTCGGTGGTGCTGAGGACAGACTGATCCCTTTGGGGGAGCTGAAGGACACCTTTGATTTGCAGGACACTTACCGAGAAAAATCCAATGCAACAAAGCCTATAACAACACCCCGTCTTCACAAAAAGACGGGGTGTTTGCCGTTCATTGTATATTGATTACTTAAGAAGGACCTCAAGAATCTGTGATATATTCTTCTTTCCAAAAGATAC
>JAZNRS010000059.1:0-14062 GCA_045590815.1 Faecousia sp. | reverse complement strand
CCGGCAAATTCTATGCCCTGCCCCAGGCCCCTCAGCAGTTTAAGCAGCTGCTGATGACCTCCGGCTTCGACAAGTATTTCCAGATCGCCCCCTGCTTCCGTGACGAGGACGCCCGCGCCGACCGTACCCCCGGCGAGTTCTACCAGCTGGATATGGAAATGGCCTTCGCTTCCCAGGACGATGTTCTGTCCACTCTGGAAGACGTGCTGCGTCCCATCTTCTGCAGCTTCGGCAAGTACGACCGGGTCTCCCCCGCTCCCTTCCGCCACATCCCCTTCAATGAGGCTATGGAGCGTTACGGCTCCGACAAGCCCGACCTGCGCATCGACCTGGAGGTGCAGGATATCACCGATGCGGTGCAGGGCTGCGGCTTCGGTCCTTTCGAGGGCAATACCGTCAAGGCCGTTGTGGTGCACGATTTCACCCAGGCAAGAAAGTGGATCGACAAGCTGCTTGTGGACGTGGAAGTTCAGACCGGCAACAAGGTCTGCTGGGTGAAGGTGGACGAAAACGGCGAGCTCACCGGCGGCATTTCCAAGTTCCTCCAGGGCTGCAAAGATGCCTTTGTGGCTGCGCTGGGTCTGAAGCCCGGCAGCTTCGTGTGCATGGCCGCAGGCAAGAAGTCCGCTGCCCAGAAGACCGCGGGCGTTGTCCGCACCATGCTGGGCAAGCGGGTCCCCGGTCACTTCGACGAGGAGCAGTACGCCATCTGCTGGATCGTGGACTTCCCCATGTACGAGCTGGGCGAGGAGTCCGGCGCTCTGGAATTTTGCCACAACCCCTTCTCCATGCCCCAGGGCGGTATGCAGACCCTGCTCGATGCGGAGGGTGATATTGAAAAGCTCCTGGCCATCAACGCCGACCAGTACGACCTGGTGGTCAACGGCTACGAATCCGCCTCCGGTGCTGTCCGTAACCACGATCCCGAGATCATGGTCAAGGCCTTCGAGATGGTGGGTCTGGGCGAGGAGGATGTGAAGGCCAAGTTCCCCGCCATGTACAACGCCTTCACCTACGGCGCACCCCCTCATGCCGGTGCCGCTCCCGGTGTTGACCGTCTGATCATGCTCCTCACCGGCGAGGAAAACATCCGTGAGGTCATCACCTTCCCCATGAACAAGTCCGCCCAGGATCTGATGATGGATGCTCCCTCCCCCGTGGAGCAGCTCCAGCTGGACACCGTCCACATCGCCCTGAACATCAAGGAATAACGCAAAAGAGCCCTGCCAACCGGCAGGGCTCTTTGCTTGTTTATGCGATTCACGCACACGTCCCTTGCCTCTCCCTTCGGGAGAGGTGCCCCAGTGCGCGCACTGGGGCGGAGAACGACGGAAAACCCTCTCAGTCACCGCTTTCAGCGGTGCCAGCTCTCCCAAAGGGAGAGCCAAGTGCGCCTACGGCGACGGCGGGGTCATGACCCCGCCCTACAAAGGCATTTGCAGTCTTATGCCTGGTACAGTGTCGGCGTCAGCACATACCAGGGACCCCAGGCGCTGGTACTTGTGGCATAGCGGACATACTTGTTCGCACTGCCGTTCGGCTGCCATTCCTCCCGGGCCTTATCCGCACCGGCATAGAGATGGTAGACGGTCATAGTGCCCATCACACCCTCCGGCAGGTTTACATAATCCGCCGCAGAGGACACGATACTCACCGAAACCCCCGCAGCCAGCGCCGACGGCAGCGTCGTGCTGAGCACCACATTGTTATTCAGCTTCGCAAAATCCTTCTGGTTGCACAGATCCCAGCCCAGCCAAGAATCGGAGGTAGAGGAACGGATCTGCAGATACAGCTTATTTTTGCTCTGGGGCATAAAGGTCCGGTACGCCAGAGAATCCGTCACATAGGCGGTCAGAATGCCCATGTTGGACGGTGCGGTGGTATCGTAGATCTGGCAGGAAGTGATCTGATTTTTGGGATACTTACTGGGCGGCGTGGCGCAGGTATAGGTGTTGTGCGCTGCCATAATGTGCACATTCCCCTTGGGCACAGACACGCTTCCATCCGCACCGATGCACAGCTTCCCTGCCTCCAGGGGATTTTCAAATCGCTGACAAGCCTCCGCCAAAGGCTCTATGTCATAGCCTTTTTCCCGGATATAGCCAACGATGTAGCTGTATACCTCCAGGTCCGCACCGGGTGTCAGGTATCCCCCGGCACCGTCAGCGGTACTGCCAATATGGGACATGAACACCAACAGACCGTTGCTTGCGATGGCATTATCCACCTGGGCGCGCAGATATGGCAGACCGCCGTTTTCCTCCGTATAGTCGCCACGGATCGCCACGCGCATCAGCTGATAGGTGCTGATTGGGCAGGTATTCACCCGGTTGCTGTTGGGGATATTCCCGTCGCCATAGGTACCGCCATCCACAAAGCCCAGGCTGTAGTAGCGATTCACCCGCTGGATGTCCGCCTCTTTCACAGCCCCCTCCGGATACACGATCCCCGCACAGGGGTACCCCCAGCTTTCGATCTGCGCCTTACTGTTCTTCAGCTCCGCTTCCACCGTATCCCCGGTCACATCCGTCAGCTTCACATGATTCTGGGTGTGGCTGGCGAAGGATACCAGTCCGCTATCGTGCAGCATCGCCAGTTGCTGCGTGCTCAGCCAACCGGACTGCCCCACATTCCCGGTGATCAGCGCTGCGGTAAAGGGCACAGAATTGGTTTTTGCCCATTGGAACAGATGTCCGACCTTTTCCTTGCCATCGTCATCGATCCAGGCGAAGGCAGGACGCAGCACTTTGTGGGTACGGATACTGTTGCTATCCTTCAAAGACCCGGTATCCACGGTCACCGCCCCATCCTGATCCACGGTGACGGTGATCAACTCCTCCCCCCGGATCCCGGAAAACACACAGCAGCTGCCCGGGACGATCCGCTGCACCCAAAGGATCGTGCCCTCATAAACGCAGCACATACCCTGATTGCGCTGCCACGCATCCTCCATATCCACAAATTCGCAGTCCAGGCAGCCCTCCGACAAAGTGGTCTTGAACACCGCCGGGGGCGCCACCGCATCGGTGACCTGCTTTGCCACTTCCTCTCCGATCCAGCGGCTCAGGTTTACATAATCTTCTGCCTCCATTGCCTCCGCAGAGGGATCCACCTGCACCCGGATCAGCACCGAGAAGGTGGCGACGGAAGCCTGCGCATCCATCAGCAGCACCTGCACCCGTGTGATACCGGGTGTCGCCAGCACCTGAGGTGCCAGCCGCACCGTCAGCACACTGCCGGAAATGCTCCAGGCGGCGGTGCCGTCGGGCATGGTATCGTAGCAGCCCCCAAATCCATTGGAGCCGGCGAAGCGGATCAGCGCCATTGTGTCCTCCGGAGGGGTCCACATGGCATTTTGGTGATACAGATTCATAACCAGCTCCCGACCGGAATCTCCCTGCACCGCCTCCACCAAATGTTCCTCGTTTCGGTCTAAATGTTGATTGATTTTATGCGAAATGATCATTTTTGATCTCCTCCTTTCAACTCCAGGAGGAAAACAATTGCCGGTTGCACCAAAAGATGCAACCGGCAACGATTTCAGTTAATCTTCTTCCACCCGGCGGATGTCCGCGCCCAGGGTGGTGAGCTTTTCGATAAGGCGCTCATAGCCTCGCTCCACATAGTGGATATTTTCCACACGGGTGGTACCCTCCGCCGTAAGACCGGCGATGACCAGCGCCGCACCTGCCCGCAGATCCTTGGCACGGACCGTGGAGCCCCGGAGCTTTTCTCTGCCGGTGACGATGGCGGTCTTGCCCTGGATATCGATCCGGGCGCCCATGTGCTCTAGCTCGGAGCAATAGCCGAAGAAACGGGTCTCGTACACACTCTCGGTCAGACGGCTGACGCCCTCCGCCAACACCATGCACACGCAGATCTGCGCCTGCATATCTGTGGGGAAGCCGGGATACGGACGGGTCTTGACCGTGGTGCCCTGGAGCTTACCGGTGCTGCGCACCCGGATGCAGTCGTCGTAATTGATGATCTCAGCGCCCATTTCCTCCAGCTTGGAGGTAATGCACTCCATGTGCTTGGGGATAACGTTTTTCACCAGCACGTTACCGCCGGCAGCGGCAACGGCAGCCATGTATGTACCTGCCTCGATCTGATCGGGAATGATGGCGTAAGTGCCGCCCTGGAGGGCTTCCACGCCACGGATCTTCACCGTGTCGGTACCGGCGCCGGAGATCCGGGCGCCCATGGTATTGAGGAAGTTGGCAAGGTCAACGATATGAGGCTCCTTCGCCGCGTTTTCGATGACAGTCTGCCCGGGAAGCAGGCAGGCAGCCAAAATGATATTCACCGTGGCACCCACGCTGACCACGTCCAGGCTGACCCGGTTGCCTTTCAGACCCCGGTCACTGGGATTCAGCTCTACATATTCCTCGGTCTCGATGACCTTGGCACCCAGCGCCTTGAAGCCCTTGATGTGCTGATCGATGGGACGGGAGGCGAAGCTGCAGCCACCGGGCAGCGCCACACGGCTGTGACCGAACCGGCTGAGCAGAGCGCCCATGAGGTAGTAGCTGGCACGCATCTTCTTCACCAGCTCCGGATCGGGCTCGGTGGAGGTGATGTTGGTGCTGTCGATGATGACGGTGCCGCCGTCACGGGTGACGGTAGCGCCCATGCCGTCCAGAATGGACAGCAGGATCCGCACATCGGAAATATCCGGCACATTTTCGATGCGGCAAACGCCCTGCACCAGCAGAGCCGCCGGCAAAATAGCAACGGCAGCATTCTTAGCGCCGCTTATGGTAACGGTGCCCTCCAGGGGGTTGCCACCGTGAATTTCATATATCGCCAAGGAAAAAACCACTCCTTGTAATTCGTATCACCAAAAAAGCTGTCATTGCGAGGGCGCAAAGCGCCCGTGGCAATCCCCCGGATTCAGGGAATTGCGCCCAACTTCTCAGACGTTGTGATTATAGCATGGCTTAAAGGTTATGTAAAGTAGTAATTCTAACTATTTTATCGCCGTAATCCCTTGGGATAATGGTTTTTCAGCACAGAACCGTCACCTTTTCCCCATCCGATGGAAAATTCGTCCGCCTGCACCAAATGCCAGCCCTTTTTCGACCAGGGGATCACGTCGCCGTGGATGTAGTCGGTCATCTCCGGCGAATGCGCCGGGAAGCAGGCAACATTTTTGCAGGTCTTCAGCCACAGCGCCAGGGCGTGGGCAGGCTCGAACCGACCCTTTTTCACAACGCCCAGCTCCAGACCGGGGCGCAGCACCTTCAGCCGGTGCAGATCCGGGGTATCCGCCGGTGCCCAGTAAAGGCTCTGACCGAAAAATACCGCCCTGCCTTCCGGAAGCTGAATATCCAATTCCTTCGCAAAATCCAGCCATTCTTTCGGGAGTTTTTCGCCTTTTTCCCGGATTTCCGGAACATCCTCGTCCCCTTTTCGCCGCAGGACAGCGGCGAAATGCCCCTCGCCCTTCAGCAGATGGGGCCACAGCCGAAACTGCCCCACGCCGGATTTTGCAAACCAGGGAGCATCCACATCCTCCAGATAAAATTCCGGATGCTTCTCCAAAAATTCGGCGATCGCCTGCTCATTTTCCTCCGGGGCAAAGGTGCAGGTGGAATACACCAGCCGTCCGCCGGGACGCACCAGCTTGGCACCGGCGGACAAAATATCCTGCTGCCGTCGGGCGCACATTTCCACCGTTTCCTGGCTCCAGTCGGTGATCGCCGCCTCTTCCTTGCGGAACATGCCCTCACCGGAGCAGGGAGCATCCATGAGCACCCGGTGGAAATATCCCGGAAAGCGGTCTGCCAGAGCATCCACCGTTTCATTGGTCACCAGGGCGTTGGCGATGCCCAGGCGCTCGATGTTCCGGGAGAGGATCTTGGCACGTTTGGGGCTGTATTCGTTGCACAGCAGGAAGCCCTCGCCACCCAGCCGACCGGCGATCTGGGTGGATTTGCCACCGGGTGCGGCGCAAAGATCGCAGATCCGTTCCCCGGGCTGGGGATCCAGAAGCGCCACCGGCGCCATGGCGCTGGCCTCCTGGAGATAATATACGCCTGCCTCGTGATAAGGGTGCAGACCGGGACGGCTCTCCGGGTCGTAATAATAGCCCATCGGCTCCCAGGGCACATTTTCCTCCACGAAGGGCAAAGTGGGTGCCCCCTTCAAAGGATTGTAGCGCAGCGCCACCGCCCGGGGACGTTCCAGGCTGGCGATATATTTGGGGAAATCTTCCCCCAATTGTTGTTCCATTCGTTGCAAAAACGCCTCAGGAAGCATAAAAAACAGTCCTTCTATTTATTGATATGGATGTAAATGATTGTTTAGCGCACTAAAGATACGCTGTCATCGCGAACCAGTGACCGCGGTGCGTCGCGCAGCGAATTTCAATCTCAATGATTGCCAGTGGCAATCATACCTCATCTGAATCACTGGTGTGGCGATCCCCTATGGCGATGCGAAAACCTTAGGAGATTGCCACGCCAGTGTGCGCACTGGCTCGCAATGACATGCTTCTTTTTGGTGCGTCGCTAATCATATAAACAATCATTTACCGAAACAAATCCGTCGACAAATACCGGTCGCCGGTGTCGGGGAGGATAACGACGATGGTCTTCCCCGGATTCTCCTTACCCAACTCCACCGCCGCATACAGCGCCGCACCGGAGGAAATACCCACCAGAATGCCTGCTTTTTTGCCCAGCAGGCGAGCGGCCTCATACGCCTGCGCCTCGGTGACGGTGACCACCTGATCATACACCGTGGTATCCAGCACCTTGGGCACAAACCCCGCACCGATACCCTGCAGGCCATGCTTACCCGCCTGACCGCCAGACAGCACCGGCGAACCTGCCGGCTCCACGGCTACCACCCGGACACCCGGATTCTTGCTTTTCAAAAATGCGCCGGTGCCGGTGATGGTGCCGCCGGTACCCACGCCTGCCACGAAAATATCCACTTTCCCCTGGGTGTCCTCCCAAATTTCCGGACCGGTGGTATCAAAATGCGCCTTGGCGTTGGCAGGATTGTCGAATTGTCCCGGAATAAAGCTGCCGGGAATCTGACTTTGCAGCTGCTCCGCCTTGGCGATGGCACCTGCCATCCCTTCCGCACCGGCAGTCAGCACCACCTCAGCACCATATGCCTTCATCAGCATGATCCGCTCGGCGCTCATGGAATCGGGCATCACGATCATCGCCCGGTAGCCCCGAGCCGCCGCCACGGCGCACAGACCGATACCGGTATTTCCGGAGGTGGGCTCAATGATCACGCTGCCGGGGGTAAGCAAGCCCCGTTCTTCTGCGTCATCGATCATGGTCTTTGCCACCCGGTCTTTCACAGACCCCGCCGGGTTCAGATATTCCAATTTCGCCAGAATTCTGGCATCGCAGCCCAGTCCGGACAGCTCCAAAAGGGGCGTACCGCCGATCAGTTCGTCCACAGAACGACAAATGTTCTTCATAAAAGTACCCTCCGTAATTGACAGCATAAGATAAATATGGTATAAAAATATGACTGGGCATCGGCCCCTACGAAAAAGTGAGATGTCCAGTTCAGGGAGGAATGACTATGAACCGTTTTGAAGAGAAGATCGAAGGCGTGGTAGACCGGATCCTGGAGGATTACCGTAGCGACCGTGCCATCGACCAGATGGATATTTTCCGTCATCCCGACAAGGACGTGGTGGTCGAGCTCATCGACAAGCTCCGCCGCATCCTCTTCCCCGGCTACTTCCGGGACAAAAATTATCACATTTACAACGCCAAGCACAATCTTTCCATGCTCATCGAGGACGTAATGTATAATCTGTCCAACCAGATCTGTCTGGTGCTACAGGGCGGCGGCATGGAGCCCCAGGAAGCCTTGTCCAAGGCTCAGGCGCTGTGTCTGGCATTTTTCGAGGAGATTCCCGCCGTTCGTGCCATGGTGGACACCGACCTGCAGGCCGCTTACGACGGCGACCCTGCCGCCACCGGCAAGGATGAGGTAATCTTCTCCTACCCCGGTCTGTTTGCCATCACCGTTTACCGGCTGGCCCACGTTTTGTACAATCTGAACGTGCCCATGCTGCCCAGAATGATGACTGAGCACGCCCACAGCCTCACCGGCATCGACATCCACCCCGGCGCAACCGTGGGAAGATTCTTCTTCATCGACCACGGCACCGGCATCGTCATCGGCGAAACCACCGTCATCGGCGAGAATGTGAAGATCTACCAGGGCGTGACCCTGGGCGCACTGTCCACCCGAGGCGGTCAGAGCCTCCGGGGCAAGCGCCGTCACCCCACCATCGAGGACAATGTGACCATCTACGCCGGTGCATCCATTCTGGGCGGCGACACCACCATCGGTGCCGGCTGTGTTATCGGCTCCAACGCCTTTATCACCCGTTCCATCGCTCCCGGCACCACCGTGAGCATCAAGAACCAGGAGCTTCAGCTGAAGACCCGTCCCACACCGGAGCAGTTGACAGTCATTTCGAAAGATCCCGAATGACTTCCCCTGCCAGGATCAACCCTGCCACGCCGGGTACGAAAGAGGTACTGCCGGGAATCTGCCGCTTGCCAAGGGCGGCGGCTTCCTCCTCGGCGCCCACGGGCGTCAGGGCTTCTTCCGTGGAGTAGACCACCTTCAGGTGGTTGATACCCCGTTTGCGAAGCTCCTTGCGCATGATCCGTGCCAGAGGGCAAATGGCGGTCTTGGAGATATCCGCCACCTGCAGCGCAGATGCATCCAGCTTGTTGCCGGTGCCCATGCAGCTGATCACCGGCACCCCGGCAGCAACCGCACGCTCAATGATGCACAGCTTACCGGTAACGGTGTCGATGGCATCCACAATATAATCATACTGGGAAAAATCAAAATTGTCCGCCGTATCCGGGGTGTAAAACACCGGATGGGCGTTGACCACCGCATCGGGATTGATAGACAAGATCCGCGCCTTCGCCGCATCCACCTTGGGCATGCCGATGGTGTCATGGGTGGCGAGGATCTGTCGATTTAAGTTGGTAAGGCTGACGGTATCGTGATCGAAAAGATCAATGGTTCCAATGCCGCCACGGGCAAGGGCCTCCACCGTGTAGCCTCCCACGCCGCCGATGCCGAACACCGCCACCCGGGCATTTTTCAGCCGCTCCATGGCTTCGGCTCCCAGCAGCAATTCCGTGCGTGAAAATTGTGATTGCATCATATATCCTCCAACCCCTCCCCACCGGGAGGGGGTATTTTTGTAGGGGAGGGTCTTGACCCTCCCTAGCGACCGGCTCCCCTTGAGGGGAGCTGTCAGCGAAGCTGACTGAGGGGTGTAAAACAGTCACCCCACCGCCCCGTTGGGGCACCTCCCCTCAAGGGGAGGCTTTTACTTTTGCTCCAAATAAATGAGCAGCACCGCAATATCCGCCGGGCTGACGCCGGAGATCCGGCCTGCCTGTCCGATGGACATGGGGCGAATCTCGCTGAGCTTCTGCCGAGCCTCCAGCCGCAAACCGGCGATGGACTCGTAATCCAAATCCTCCGGCAAGCGACGGGATTCTTCTTTCTTAAACTCCGCCACTTGCTTTTCCTGCCGGGCCAGATACCCGGCGTACTTGATCTGGATCTGCACTTCCTCGGTCACCGCCTCGGAAAGTACCGGACGATCCGGATCAAAGGGGGCAATGTCGGCATAGGTCACATTGGGTCGGCGGAGCAAATCCGCCAGCCGTGCGGAATTGGCAACCGGGGCGGAATCCCGACTCTCCAGCATGGCATTTAATTCCTTGCTGGCAGGCACGCCGTTACTCTCCAGCCGGTTCATCTCCCGGCGCACCGCCGCATACTTTTCCTCCACCTGACGCAACCGCTCCTGGGGTACCAGACCCACCGCTGCACCGATGGCTGTCAGCCGCTGGTCGGCGTTGTCCTGCCGGTGAAGCAGACGGTACTCCGACCGACTGGTCATGATCCGGTAAGGCTCCTCGGTACCTTTGGTCACCAAATCGTCAATGAGGGTGCCAATGTAGCTGGTGTCCCGGGTGAGGATCAGGGGGTCTTTATTTTGCAGCTTCAGCGCCGCGTTTATACCGGCGATCAAGCCCTGCACCGCCGCTTCTTCATAGCCGGAAGTGCCGTTAAACTGACCCGCTCCGTACAAATTCCCCACTTTTTTGCACTCCAAAGTGGGCAGAAGCTGCGTGGGATCGATGCATTCGTACTCAATGGCGTAGGCAGGGCGCATCATTTCCGCATTCTCAAGACCGGGGATGGTGCGCAGCATCTGCAGCTGCACATCCTCCGGCAAAGAGCTGGAGAAGCCCTGAATGTACATCTCCTCGGTGTTCAGACCGCAGGGCTCGATGAAAAGCTGATGCCGCTCCTTGTCCGCAAAACGGACGATTTTTGTTTCGATGCTGGGACAGTACCGGGGGCCAACGCCAGAGATGGTGCCGTCGTACATGGGACTGCGGTGGAGATTCTCCCGGATGATTTCGTGGGTTTTTGCGTTGGTGTAGGTCAGATAGCACACGGCGGAGTTGTCCACCTTGCCTTCCGTGCGGAAGGAGAAGGGCTCTGCCTTTTTGTCACCGGGCTGAAGCTCCATCTTGGAAAAGTCGATACTGCGGCGGTTGATGCGAGGGGGTGTGCCGGTCTTAAACCGGCGTAGACTCAGTCCCAAGCTGCGCAGATTGTCCGCCAGACCGATGGCGGCGTGCATCCCGTCAGGGCCGGAAACCTCTACGCTTTCGCCGGTGATGATGGTGCTGTCCAAAAACGTGCCGGTGGCGATGATGACGGCCTTTGCGTCATAAATCGCACCCAGCCGGGTCTTAACACCGGAAACAGCACCATTTTCCGTGAGAATTTCAACAATTTGCCCCTGCTTAAGCTGGAGGTTTTCCTGCTTTTCCAGGGTGTGCTTCATATATTCCTGATACCGGCGGCGGTCTGCCTGGGCCCGGAGAGAATGGACAGCGGGGCCCTTGCCACGGTTGAGCATCCGGTACTGGATACAGCTATGATCCGCCGCCAAACCCATCTGGCCGCCCAGAGCATCCAGCTCCCGGACTAGGTGACCCTTGCCGGTACCGCCGATGGCCGGGTTGCAGGGCATATTGCCCACCGCATCCAGATTGATGGTGAACAGGATGGTGTTCAGCCCCAACCGAGCGGCAGCCAGCGCCGCCTCGATACCGGCGTGACCGGCACCGATCACCGCAATATCACATTGTCCTGCCTGATATTCTTGCATATACGTTCCTCCTTGGAACGGTAAATGATTGTTTAGTGGAGTAACGCACACGCCCTTGCCCCCCGCATTTATGAGGGGGGTGGCCGAAGCGCAAGCGAGGCCGGGGGGAGTAAAAATAGGATTTTCCCGAACTCCCCCAGTCAAAAATCAAAGATTTTTGCCAGCCCCCTCTTAAAAGCGGGGGCCAAGTGGTGCGGTGCGTTAATCACATAAACAATCATTTATAAGGAGAGATTTTATGAACACCGATGCGTTGGTGGAGGCGGTGATGGGGCGGCTGTTTATTCCCATCGAGGCCTCCGGCCGTCACGTGCATTTGACGAAAGCGCAGGCGCTGACCCTCTTCGGTCACAGCCTGACTGCCAAAAAGCCCCTGTCCCAGCCGGGACAATTCGCCGCCAATGAACGGCTGACCATCCGTGGCCCCAAGGGGGAATTTCAAAACGTTGCGGTGCTTGGCCCGGAGCGAAAAGCGGCGCAGGTGGAGATTTCCCTCACCGATGGGCGCACTCTGGGCATCACGCCTCCCATCCGTCCATCCGGAGATATTGACGGCACCCCCGGCATCACCCTCATCGGCCCCAAGGGCACGGTGGAGCTGACAGAGGGCGTTGTGGTTGCTCAGCGGCACATCCACCTTTCCCCGGAGGAGGGTCGCAGATTTTCCGTCACCGACGGACAAATCGTCCGGCTTCAGACCTTCACCAATCGTCCGGTGGTCTTTGAAAATGTGCAGGTTCGGGTTCACCCGGACTTCCGTGGAGCGGTGCATCTGGACTACGACGAGGCCAATGCCTGCGGCTTCGCCCAAGGGGATTGGGGGAGGATTCTGCCATGAAGCGGTGGCTTCTCATTGGCGAAAAGCCGGAAATGCCTTGGGAATACGTCACGCAGCCGCCTTTCGACGGCATTGTCATCGGCTCGCTGACGTTTTCAGAGCTGCTGTACTTCCGCAACGAACAGGTTTTGCAGGCGCTGGCAGCAGGTCTGCCGGTGTATTTGTACACCCCCGGTCTGCCCCAATGCGCCAACCGGGCGCTGAGCGCCCGTCTTGCCGCGGCGCAGCGGGAGCTGAAAAGCTGGGGCGTGCTGTTCACCGACGGCGGACGCAAAACGCTCATCACCGCTCAGGAGGCCAAGCTCATGCGCCAGCAGGGTCGCTCCCCTGCTCCCGGCGCTGTGCTGACCCCCCTGGCGAAGGAAATACTTTATGGGTAGAAACAAGATATGTGTCATCCTGAGCGAAGGGCTATGCCCGGAGTCGAAGGATCTTCGCACTTACCGCTACGTTTTCTGTCAATTCCATGCGTAGATCCTTCGACTCGCTTACGCTCGCTCAGGATGACATTCATCTTGCATCTTTACTTCTGGAGGTAATCAATGAAAATCGGAACTGTCACCGGCTCGGTATGGGCCACCCGGAAGGCAGGCTGCCTGATGGGACAGACCTTTTTGCTGGTGGATACCGGCTGCGGTCAGCTAGTTGCGGCGGATCAGGTAGGTGCCGGTACCGGCGACCGGGTATTGCTCGCCACCGGCACCGTGGCCTCCCGTTACTGCATGGAAGCGCCCATCGATGCGGCGGTGGTAGCCATTTTAGACTCGGAGAAGCCCCATGTCCGCCCATGAGATCATCCTGTTCATCATGGCCGTCTTCGCCGCTTTGGGAGCGCTGGATCGGATTTTTGGGAACCGATTTGGACTGGGAAAACAGTTTGAAGAGGGCATCTTAGCCATGGGCTCTCTGGCGCTGGCGATGCTGGGCGTCATCGTGCTGGCGCCGGTGCTGGCGAATCTGCTCAGGCCGGTGATCGTGCCGGTGTACCGGTTTTTGGGCGCTGACCCCGCCATGTTCGCCGGCACTATTTTGGCCTGCGACATGGGCGGCGGCTCTCTGGCTGTGGAGCTGACCGACAACCACGACGCGGCAATGCTGGGCGGTGTACTCACCGGCTCTATGCTGGGTGCCACCATCGTATTTACCATCCCGGTAGCCATGGGCATTTTGCGACAAGAAGACCGTCCGGCCATGGCTAAGGGCATCCTCTGCGGCATCGTCACCATCCCGGTCGGCGTGCTGGTGGGCGGCTTGGTCGCCGGGTTTGCGCCGGGGATGGTGCTGAAAAATCTCATCCCCATCGTCATCATCGGCGCTCTGATTGCCCTGGGACTGTGGCTGGCGGAGAAGTGGATGATCAAAGGCTTCGCCATTTTCGGAAAGCTGATTATCGCCATGATCACCATCGGTTTGGGTGCGGCGATTGTTCAGCGGCTCACGGGCTTCGTCCTGATTCCGGGACTGGCGCCCTTGGAGGATGGCTTCGCTACCGTGGGCGAAATTGCCATTGTGCTGGCAGGTGCGTTTCCGCTGGTATTTTTGCTGACAAAGCTGCTGAGAAAGCCCCTTTTGAAGCTGGGGTCACTTCTGGGCATCAACGACACCGCCGCCGCAGGGCTCATTGCCAGTCTTGCCAACTCCATCGCCACCTTTGGCTTGGTCAAGGACATGGACAACCGGGGCAAGGTGGTAAACATTGCCTTTGGGGTGAGTGCGGCGTTTGTGTTCGGCGACCAGCTGGGCTTCACCGCAGGCTTCGCCCCGGAAATGCTCCCGGCGGTGATCGTGGGTAAGCTCTCCGGCGGCATCACAGCCATTGCGGTGGCACTACTGCTAACCAGAAAAGACGGTAAATGATTGTTTAGCGGAGGAAATGGAGCGCGAAGCGCGAGCCTCCCCTGTGCAAGGGGAGGTGGTCAAAATCTTCGATTTTGACCGGAGGGGTTGTCAAAGTACCACAATCCCCCAGTCAAAAATCAGAGATTTTTGCCAGCCCCCTTTGCACAAGGGGGCCT
>JAZNRS010000058.1:0-25892 GCA_045590815.1 Faecousia sp. | reverse complement strand
ACGCATCCATCTACTTTGCACAGTAAAATTTTCACCCGTAGGGGAGGGTCATCGACCCTCCCTAGGGCAGGTCAATGACCTGCCCCTACAAATAAAAATCGGGCGGGTCGAAAGGCCCACCCTTACTATTTGCGCCTGCGGCGACGGGGGGGTCATGACCCCCCCCTACAAAAGCATAATCGTAGGGGCGGGGCTTGGCCCGCCCTTATATTTTTTTCGCCTGCGGCGGCGGGGGGGCCATGACCCCGCCCTACAAAAGCATAATCGTAGGGGCGGGTCTTGACCCGCCCTTATATTTTTTGCGCCTGCGGCGACGGGCGGCAGATTGCCGCCCCTACAAAGCGATACCGTAGGGGCGGATGCCCACATCCGCCCGCGGGCGGGGCGATGCCCCGCCCCTACAAGGTTTTGGGCGGCAGATTGCCGCCCCTACGATAAAAAAATAACGAGCCAGACCTGTCCAGGTCTGGCTCGTTTATATGAATCGTTGGGCGTAGGCGCAGCGGCGGCACAGCTCCTCCGTTGCCTTGCGGCAGCGGAAGCCCTCCACCATATCCACAGCCCGGGGTGCGGACATAATTTGTTCCACACTTTGCTCAAAAATGTTTCCCAAATTTACGATGCCGTCGCTGTCCAGGCAGCAGGGCACCACCGTGCCGTCGCACAAAATGCCGAAATGGTCCCGCATCCCGTGACAGGTCACCTGGGCTGCCTGCACCGGGGCATCCTTGTCCGGCCACACGAACCGCTGACCCCATTCCAGGTACAGCTTGTCCCGGATCCGGAAGCCCCGGGTGTTGGGTGTCCATTCTCCGGGGAGCATTTTCCGCAAAATGGTCAAAGTCCGGTCATTCATACCGTCGTCACAGCCCTGATTCCACAGCCGCAGAGAGATCAGCGTCCCGGCTTCGGTTGCCAGCTTTGCAAAGTCCGCCACCTGCTGCAAATATGCCCGGTGGACAGCCTCGCCGCCGGCTTCAAAGCTGTGGATGGAAATGCTCACCTTGTGAACACCGGCATCCAGCAAGGCAGCGCCCTTGGCATTGAGCAAGGTGCCGTTGGTGGTGATCACCGAGCGGAAGCCTTGTGCCTTTGCCATGCGGAGAAATTCGGGCAGCTGTGGGTGGGAGAGAGGCTCGCCCATCAAATGATAATAAATATAACCCGTAATCCCGGAGAGCTTCTCCAAAATCTGCCCAAATTCCTCCCGTTCCATCCGCCGGGGCTGCCGGCTGTGACCGTGGCAGAAGCTGCAGCGCATATTGCAAATATTGGTGATCTCCACATACACTCTGGAATACATATCTGCCCTCCCGGTCATTTTGGGGTCATTGTAGCATATTTCCCGGAGGGGGTAAAGTTTTTCTTGTGTAATAGGGGAAAATTTGTTACAATAGCTTCGATAAAAAGGAGTTTTGCCATGAAAAGGATCGTTTTGTTTTTGCTGTGCATCCTGCTGTGCGGTGCGTGGATGGTGCCGGCATGCGGGGCAGAGGAAGATGTTTTTGATGAGACCCTGGTCTTCGACAATGGGAAAATTCTATCCCCCGAGGACAGAGGGCAAGTGAAGCAACGGCTGGAGACCGTGAGTCAGGAATTTGATGTGTATGTGTATTTGCTTACGGAGAATTCCATCGAAGATGCGGACACGTTGGCCTATGCGGAGCGCTTTTACTTCACCCATGGGCTGGGATGCGGTGAGAACCGGGATGGGATCCTGCTGTTTTTGTGCATGGATCGCCGGGAGTGGGCGATCTACGGCGTGGGTCTGGGGGAAAATGCGGTGGCGGATGGGTACGCCGCCCAGATCGGCGAGAAGATCCGTCCGTTTTTGGTGGAACGGGACTGCGTGGGCGCAGTGACCGTTTTTGGCGCCGAATGCATGGTCCGGCTGGATACGGTGGTGGACCGGCATCTGAATGCCACCGGCGCTACGGTGACAGCGGTGATCTTTATCGGTGTCGGCGCGACACTGATCGTCACCGGTTTTTTGCGGAAAAAGAGAAAAAACGAGCAGGTCGCATGACCTGCTCGTTTTATTATTTGTTGAAAACAGTTTGATAAGCCAGCCGAACAGCCTCTTCGTCCGGGCGGCAGGTGAGCCGGTACACCGGCACCTGTGCCAAAAGCTGCTGATACAGCCCGGTGATCCGCTCCATAAATGCCTCGTCCCAGCTGTTGACCAGGGTTTGGCTGAACATGGGCAAAAACGCGGAAAAGCCCAACCGCTGCACATGGTTTTCGGCACCCTGCTCCAGCAGGAAAATGCCGGCGATGGGGGCTTCGTCGGGGGAATAGATCCTGGAATGACCGGCGAAGGGGGAGCCGCCGGCGTAGAATTCGCCGCCGTTCAAGCGGATCAAGGCACGGTCGCCGTTGAGGATCCGGGCGCCCAGGTGGGTTTGCCAAAGCTCTGCCTGGGTGGACTTTCCGATGCCGGAGGCGCCGCAGAAAAGTACCGCCTGACCATTCAGCTCCACCAGGGAGCTGTGGAGCAAAAAGGCATCCTTTTTCAGAAAAACCTGCTCCAGACCCATTTGAGGCCCACAATGGAGGGGCTGGGAATAGTGATCCCACAAAGCGGCGGGGTAATAGAGGGTGTGATTGCCGTTAGAACGCAAAAGGCAGGCTACCTGACAACCGTCCTCTGCGCGGCGCAGGGGGTAGATGCGTAGCCAGCCTTCATTGGTTTGATAGATTTTGGTGCTGCCGTTGAGATAGGTGGGCGGTTCTTGGGGTGCAAGAGGTGTATGCAGCAGCGAGAGGGTATAGTGTGCGTCGGTGTGGGGGAGATCCTCACAGATCAGCGGAAGAAATTCCGGAGGGAGCTGTGCGGAAACGGGGACGGTCAACCGGAGGGTGATCCCCGAAAAACGCAGACAAAGGGTGCGGGGCATCAAGAGGTAAATGCGGCGTTCATGTTGGTGTGGTAGCAAACGCCGGAATCTTCCACGAAGCCGTCCAGCGGCACCAGGCAGTCGAGACCGCCATCCAGGAAGCCGCCGATACGCACCCAGTCCAGCATGGCGTTGGTAGCATCGGGATCGTTCTTCACGTCCTGGTTGCCAGGGATATTTTCAGAGAAGATCTTGATACCGCTGCAGACGGACACCGCCTGGGTCAGCTTGTAGTCCTCTACGCAGAGCGTAGGCTTTTCATACGGTTTCTTCATTGACATAACCTGCCCTTCCTTGGGTAAACACCTCAAATGTAAACATAACCCCGAAATACAATAACAATATTTCCTCCATTATAGTATTACGGCAGGAAAAAAGCAAGAGTGAAATGGATAAAATAATGAATATTTATCTATTTTGCTGTTTTTTTTTTTTTTTTTGAGCCGATTTTTATGCAAAAAGTACAAAAAACAAGGGGCGTGACAAAATACCATATAAAAAACAGCCAAAAAAGTAAAAAATATCATTGACCCCTTTGTAAAAGAGTGATATACTGATAACGTGTATATTTGTGTATTGGGTAAAAGTTTCTTATAGGCGACTTTACCCGGGTGCCGGAGGTGATACCCCTTGAAATCGGACAAGTTCATATTCTCCAAGCGATGGATCCTGATCGGCGTGGGGATCACCGTAGTTGTGGCATTAATCCTGGTGGCGTTTTTCGGGCTGCGGCCCAAGCTGCCGGCAGAGGAGCCTCAGGATACGGGGCAAACCACCACGGCGACCGGCTCGCAAAATTCCGCGGACGGTACCACCACTGCGCCGGATGATCCGACCCAGGGCGGCGAGGAACGACCGTCCCAGGACGGCGAGGATGATCCGACCCAGGGCGGGGAAGAGCAACCGACCCAGGGGGATGACGATCCCGATGGCACCACGCCAACCACGAAGCCGCCTCAGAACGGTTCCACCCAGCAAGGGGGCAGTACCGATGCCAACGACCCCATATCCCAGGGGCTGAAGGTCGAGCGGATCGCCACCTACTCGGGAAAATTCGTGGAGGATGGCTCCGACAGACCGGTGGAAAACGTGGCGGCGCTGCTGGTGACCAACGTCACGGATCAGTTTTTGGACATCGCCAACATCACCTACGATCTGGATGGCAAAACCGCCACCTTTATCGTGACGGGACTCCCGGCAGGGGGCTCGGCGTGGGTGCTGGAGTACCAGGGCATGACCATGACCAAGGAAAACTCCCTGCTTTATGTTGGCTGCGTTCCCTCCTTCCGGAACAGTGTGAAGGAATCCGCCACGGAAGTGGCGCTGAAGGTGGAAGGAAATCACATCCAGGCCACCAACACCACAGGCGATACATTATATAATGTATTTGTCTACTATAAAAACTTACATACCGACGGCAACTACTTAGGTGGAATTGCCTACATGGTAAAATTCGACAAGATCGACCCCGGTCAGACGGTGGAAACCCTGGCAGGACATTATGTCGATGGTAAGACCCGGATCGTCCGTGTCGGCTGGCAGGAAGGCCAGACCGATAACGGTTCTTAGATAGCTTCTCCAAGCAACGTGAAATCGAAAGGGGAAAACAACATATGAAAACATACAGTATTGCCACAAGATACATCGCCATGATCCTTCTGTTGGCGATGGTTTTGGGCATGGTGCCTGCTCTGGAGCTGGGCGCCCAGGCGTGGACCTACGATCCCAACACAACCTATACAGACGGCGACTCTCCCTTCAAGACCAAGGAGCAGGACGGCGTTAATTTCCTGAAAAACGGTGAGAGCATCACGCTTCCCATCCGTATCAACAACTTTGAGACCGACGGTATGATGTTCGAGTACCTCAGCTCCGTATGGAACATTGACGGTGCCGAATACTACCGCTGGGAATATACCGACGACGGTAAGGCCTATGTGCAGCTGTACTCTTACTACGCTGAGCAGTATGTCACCGGCGGCGGTGTGTCCAGCGCCGGTACCAGAGATCTGTACGCCGACACCGGCGGATGGAACGGTGTTACCGACTCTACCATCAACATGAGCTACTCCACCAACCTGTATCAGTATGACGAGGACAGCACCGGCTGGAAGGACGACGGCTGCGGCTACCGTTCCGATAATGCGAAGACTTACAGTAACCTGCGCACTTCCTACGGTTCTGACGGTGGCGGTACCTACTATATGCGCCTGACCCCCAGCGGCACCCGCGGCACCAGTACCTGGGGCAACTACAATTCCAACTACAACAACCCCGACGGAACCGGCAAGGGCCGTGCATGGCGCCGCCTGACATGGTTTAACGATGCGGTTCCCGTTGAGAATATCCGCTATGTGACCATTGTTTACCGTATTCCGGAAAGCTCCGCAACTCCCGAGTACACCAACATGGGTCTTACTGCCCACTATTTCAACGGTGACTCCGGTGATAAAATTGCAAACTGCTCCGAGTTTGTGACCATCCACTCTACTCCTGCAAATCAGTGGCAATTTGTGGTCATTGACCTGTTGGGCGGCAGCGGCGACCGGTATCTGAAGGCAGGTGAGTCCATCCAGCAGATCTATCTGCAGGCCCCCCTGCTGTACAGCGAAACCAATACTTACATGGATATCGCCGCTGTTGGCTACTACAGCCACTACGGCGATGCTGAGGAATTCGGCTACTACGGCGTTTCCATGGGCGGCATCGACCGCTTCTACTGGTCCGATAACCGTGGCTTTGACTTCCGTAGCGCTGTCAGACAGATGACCTCTACCAGCGATAAGACCATTTCCGGCGGCAGAACCGACGAGCTGTACAACTGGGCTACCAGCTCTACCGACAGAGCCAAGTATACCTACTACTACAGAGATGACAATTACTTCCCCTCTGTGCGTGACTGGACATACCAAACATACGGCAGCTACGAGCAATTTACCTTCTCGAAAGTCACAGGTGATACAAACTCGACTGTCATATACGATGATGCGGCCAAAGCCATCGACGAATTGGGCTATGCCCTGTTCGGTGAATACGATGGCTGGGGCACCATGGGTCTGGTAGAATCGGCCCTGGATGAAAACGGCAGGCCGGTGTATAAGGAAAGTGTAGTCTCCTTCGTGGCGGCGCTGATGCACGACCGCTTGACGGTGCAGCAGGAATACCCCGGCATCAACTACTACTGGCGTAACTACAGCTTCCTCACGGGTACATCTGTCCGTGACAATGCGGACGGCAGCTACACTGTCCTTTACGGCGAAGACGACTACGGTAAGCCTATGGATCTGGGTACCGCCATCTGTAAGCAGATCGGCGCTACCAAGGGCGCAGGCGGCTCCGGCAGCGGTACCATTGGTACCTATGCGGAAACTGCTGCGCACGCCGGTGAGCTGATCGGCACCTGGAACAACGTCAAGGGCAATATCAAGACCTGGACGGATGCGGCCTACTTCATGCTGCACAACCTGTATGTCACCGATGCCGACAAGGCCTTCGACAAGAAGGACGGCTACGGCGTGTATGAGGATACCTACCAGTATCTGACCATGCCCCAGGCTGAGGTTACCGTCACCCATTCCGAGAAGCAGTCCGACGGCACCTACGAGAAGGTGGATACCACCGATACCGTCTACTTCTTCGACTCCGGCTACGGCTTCGACAACAGCACCAACAACAATAAGCCCACCGGTAAGCCTGCTTATGAAAGCGGTCTGATCTATGATACGGCGACCAAGACCATTACCCTGGACGCCAATTCAGAAGGTAAGCCCATCATTTATGGCTCCACCTGGTCCAACTACTTCCCCTTCCTGCCCACCAGCGGCAACGGTACCGAGTGGGGCGAGACCAATCAGTTCCACTACCTGCACGGTATCGTCTGGGATAACTCCCAGAGCAACAAGCTGGATAAGGCGGATATCACCCACAGTGCCATGTCCCGTAAGGACTACGGTCTGACCTACCAGAAGCGTGATTTCCACTACACCCTCACCGGCAACGGCTTCTTCAGCTACGAGAAGGATCTGTTCTTCCAGTTCGAAGGTGACGATGACGTTTACCTGTACATCAACGGCGAGCTGGTGCTGGATATCGGCGGTACCCACGGTGCCACCACCTGTATCATCACCATGGATGATTACGTGGAGTGGGCTTGGGCCGTCAAGAACGGTGAGATCACCTACAACGGTGTTTACTACAACAAGCTCGCCAATAAGGACAGAGCCCGTGTTGACGCGCTGGCTCTGGTGGAAGGCCAGATCTGCTCCTTCGACTTCTTCTACATGGAGCGTCACGCCTTCGGTTCCAACCTGCGTATCGCCACCAACATCGAGATCACCGCTGAAGGTCTGGAAGTGGATAAGTTCGCTTACCAGAAAGGTGTTGAGGTCAACGACAACGGCATGGTGAACGTGGACGAGATGATCGAGTACGGCTTCTCCATCACCAACACCTCCGACTACAAGCTCTACAGCCTGCGCTTCAACGACCCCATCATCGGTCTGAGTCTGGACTATGAGAAGGGCATGACCGTAATCAACCCCGATCTGGTCACCGATGCCAACGGCGGACCGCTGGATATCAGCGACCTGATCATCACCGTGGACGGCTTCTTCGACGAAGAGAAGACCCGTCCCACCGACACCATCACCGTACAGCTCAACGACCAGACAGCACTGAAGAATTTCCTTGCGAATCTGGTGGCACCGGGCCTGGGAAGCGGCGATCCCAATGAGGACAGAGATAAGCTGTTTGAGGGCTCCGGCCTTTGGAAGCACGCCACTATCCGGATCCGCGGTATCTACTATACCATGACCGATGCCCAGAAGGTTGTTTCCAGCTTCCGCAACTACGTTGTGGCGGAAGGTGACGCCGGCGAGACCATCCTCCGTGGCTCGGCGAACCATACGGTCTATCAGCCCGGTAACCCCGCCTACTTCCAGTGGGCAGGCAAGGCCATCGTCATTTCCAATGAGCAGATCTACAACGATCTGATCAATGGCGGTGTCGTGGCAAGTGCCGCGGATCTGCCCGATCTGGGTCATATGCGCCTGGTGCCCAGCAACTCTGCCGGCACCGCCGTGGACACCACCTATGTGGATAATGTGGTCAGCGGCGACGTTTACCTGAAGATCTGCTACCCCAACGCCGGTACCAACATGGCTTATGTGACCATTTTGGACGTGACCGACGATTCCTTCCGCATGACCGTGCCTCTGACTGTGTACGTCATGGACGTGAAGAACACCATGTTCGTGCTGGACTACGGTCTGGATTCCTACCTGACTGACAGCGGCGCTATCTTCGATTACGAGATGGGCATCGCTGCCGGCGGCAATGTCACCGGTACCGTTATGGGTCTGGCGGCAAGCGGCACCCCCAGCTACATGCTGTACCAGGAGGAGGTCATTCAGACCTCCAAGGACGGCAATACCCCCAACCATCTGGATATGATCGCCGGCAGCTACAGCAACGGTACCTTTACCAATGCCCGCTATAAGCTGGAATCTTCCATTGTGCTGAACCACGATAAGCCCTGGGTCATCGAATTCCAGGCCGGTAACCTCAATGGCGGCGTGCTGCTGCTGTCTGAGAGCACCCACTCCGGTGAAAGCGGCAACAGATACCTGTATCTGAGAAAGAATGGCGACAACAGTATGGTCACCTTCGGTCACTGGGATACCTACTACTACAACAGCGGTATCAAGACCAATACCCTGGTGGACGGCTCTATGCACACCTACCGGATCTACAACGATCCCAAGGGCAACGGCCAGAACGAGATCTATATCTCCATCGACGGCGGTGATCCAATCGCTATGAAGACCAACTGGAGCGACAAGGCATCCAGCACCTACACCGATGTTGACTACACCCACTCCGGTATCGACTTCACCTTCAACTACATGGGCACTGACACCCACAAGCTGAATCTGGATATGAAGTATCTGAAGGTCTATCCCGATGGTGTCGCCCATGATAATGAGCAGTTTGCCCACTATCGTTGGGTCACCGATACCAGCAATTCCAAGGGCCTGGTCACCAACAATACCGGTAACACCGGCTATGTGACCAACAACACCCTGTCGCTGATCAACGGTACCGTTACCAGCGGTGTCTTCACCGATGAGGCTCGTTGGGAAATGTCCAAGAACGTGGTGCTGGATCATGACCGTGCCTGGGAGGTGGAGTTCAAGACCTCTACCACCAGCTCCGTGATGGTCATGTCCTCTCAGTTCACTGCGGCTACCACCCACAGTGAGTACATCTTCCTGGCTCCCAACGCGGATTCTCAGCTGGTTACCATGGGCTACCGGGATACCAACAACAGCCGCTATGTCAACTACGCCATCGCGGTGGACGATGTGTATCCCAGCTTCAGCATGGCGGAGGAAAACTCCTACCTGCTGAAGAACGTCATTTACCCCAACGGCTCCAACATGGTGCATCTGTATATCAAGCAGCCCGGCGAAACGGAGTTTAAGTACGTGGGCGCGCTGAACACCATGTGCTACAACACCGACCTTACCAACAATGTTAAGAGTAACGGCCTGTCCGGCATGAACTTCACCTTCCACTTCATCGGCGGCGATAAGACCAGCTTCGGCTTCACCGACGGCGCTACCCTGGCATACCTGGATGTCCGTATGGACACCGCCCTGCGTGTGACCCACGAGTGGGTTGCTACCGAAAAGAGCTTCGCCAGCACCGTGGTCACCGCTGACGGCAACCGCATCAGCTTCGAAAAGGATGCCGACGGCGTGGTCACTCTGAACGGTGACGGTAACGCCGATGCCAATGGCGATTACACCTTCACCCTGTCCAATGACCGGCTGAAGTTCTCCGCCACCGACTTCCTGGAGAACCGCTACACCGCATACATCGCCATCACTGTCCATGAGAAGGGCTTCGCTCCCACACCTCTGGGACAGACCGGCGTGGATGTGGGCTCTGAGGTTCAGATGTACAAGCAAGTCACCGTCCTGCCTGCCAACGTGGTCTACTACGAGGACGATTTCCCCGCTGTCCACTATGCAGGCACCCAGGTGGATTCCTTCACCACCCTCACCGATGACACCGAGTACATCGTCACCGGCTCCAGCGCCGGTCTGACTCAGGATCCCTCTCAGGATACCCCCTACGGCAGCGATGATACCTATGCGGATACCTCTCTGAATACCAGCGGTAATTCTCTGCACACCATCGCTATCAATAACGACGGCGCGCTTGCCTGGTTCGAGTTCACCGGCCGCGGCTTCGAGCTGGATGCCCGCACCAATGCCGTAGATTCCGGCATGATGCTGGTGAGAGTCTACGAGAAGGGCTCTACGACCCAGTGCGATTCCACCGGCTTCGACATTGGCAACGGCAAGCTGGTCAAGATGCTGCCCGTGATCACCGACTTCGACCAGGGCAACACCGTGAACGGCAGCTTCAACAGCAACAACGGCGGCGCGGAGACCATTTACCAGGTTCCCGTCATCCGCTACTACAGCGAGAGCACTGCTTCCAAGGAGTATGTGGTCGTGATCTACGGCGTTGAGTCCCATGATTACAGCTCCGGCACCGCAGAGCATGTGGATACCTACCTGTATCTGGACGGCATCCGCATCTATCGCCCCCTGGCCAATACCGGTGATGGCTACAACGCCGACATCCCCGAGTACGGCAACCAGAACATGGCCAACTTCGAGCGGCTCCGTGAGCTGATCGTTGGCGGTAAGGTGCTGGTTTGCAACGGCGCCACCGGCAACTCCGTGTTCGGTACCGGCACCATGACCTGGACCGAAAAGTACGACAACAAGGACTGGGAAAAGAACTACGGCTACCAGGGCAACGCTGTCAACAGCGTCAACGACTACCTGCTGGACGGCCCCAACAACGAGGTCTACGTAGACGGCACCTTCACCAGCGGCGCGATCGCATTCTATGTCAGAGCATTGACCACCGGTGATTACAAGAGCTACGAAAAGGATCTGCAGATCGCTGTCCGTGCTCTGGACGCAGGCCTGTACTACGGCGCTGCCACCACCGGCATGAAGGCTAACCTGAGCCTGGGCGTGCTGGACAGTGAGGGCAAGCTGGCATGGACCCACCTGGCCACCGTCACCAGCGGCACGGAGCAGTACTACGACATTCCCTTCCGTCTGTGCCCCACCGAGAGCATCGTGGAGGGTACCACTACCCGTACCTATTACCGTGTTGTGATCCGTGTGGAATCCGCCGATCCCAGCATCCCCGCAATGGTTTCCTTCAGCGGCATCAAGCGCACCAGCGGTCTGGTCCTCAGCGAAGCGCTGCTGGATCCCGCAACCATTACCCAGCAGCATTGGTACGTTACCTCCGGTACCGGCTACACCCTGCTGAACAACCTGAACAGCCAGCTGATCACCGAAAACATGGTCCTGTCCAACGAGCTGCCCGCCGTTGGCGAGTTCGAGGCCAGCGACAATGCTGCCATCAAGCCTCAGCGTCCCACGCTGTCCTTCGAGGATGAGGTGTTCTACAACATCTACTACACCGTGGACAGCATGGATGAGGTCGGCACCGACGATATGGGTCTGATCACCTTCGGCTCCGCTCTGGAAAATGGCACCATCAAGGATGCCCTGGATGTGATCCCCGGCGCGATCTTCGCAGACGGCGAGTATGTAGTCCGTACCAATGGCATCTCCGCCAAGGATCTGGGCGACACCCTGTACTTCAAGGTCTACGCCAAGCAGGCTGACGGCAGCTACATCTACAGCGATCTGTACAGCTACAGCGCGCTGACCTACGCCAACAACTGTCTGGCGAACTCCACCGACGATGCTCTGAAGGGCGCTGTGGTGGCGATGCTGAACTACGGCGCAGCCGCTCAGGAATACTTCGGCTACCGCACCGACAGCCTGATGAACGCCGGTCTTACCGCTGAGCAGCAGGCTCTGGCAGCCAAGTACGACAGCTCCATGGTCAGCAAGCTCGCTCCTGTGGATGCCGCCAAGGCCGGTGCCTTCAGCCAGAACGTGGCAGGCTTCAGCAAGAAGTATCCCACCATCTCCCTGGAGGGTGCTTTCGCGATCAACTACTACTTCATCCCCGAGAATTCCGTTGACGGTAATGTGACCTTCTACTACTGGACGCAGGATGCCTTCAACGGTGCAGAGGTACTCACCGCAGACAACGCCTCCGGCGTGTATGTGATGAATGCTGATGCTGACGGCAGATACGGCGCTGAGGTGTCCGGTATCGCCGCCAAGGATCTGGATAAGGCGGTCTATGTTGCCGCTGTCTACGAGTCCAACGGCATTACCTACTCCACCGGCGTGCTGCCTTACAGCCTGGGTGCCTTCTGCGCAAGCCACGCGGATAACGCAGCTTCGAGTATGCAGCAGCTTGCAGCTTCTGCGGCGGTTTACGGCTACTATGCCAAGAACTTCTTCGCGGACTGATCCTGAATATTCCACCCTCCGGCTCGCCGGAGGGTGGGGAAGGATCGAAAAATTGTAGACGTAAATCGGTTATGACGATTTTACTTCCACAGAAATATATGTGAGAGGAGATTTCGTGTGAAAAGGAATAATATTTTCAAACTCATAGTTGCGGTTGTTCTGTGTCTGGCTGCGGTGCTTCCTTATGTGAGCATCCCTGCGGAAGCGGAGATCGATAACTATGCCGGTGCCCAGTTTGCTACGGGCACCAATAAGGTCACCTTCTCCATTTTGGGTGACAGTATTTCCACCTACGAAGGTGTTTCCAACAACACCGACTACAATAGTACCATTGGCAGCAATGCGGTTTACTACCACGGCGACGATTACGGCATCGTCCGTGCGGATACCTGGTGGCAGCAGGCCATCGACACCCTGGGTCTGGAACTGTGCGTGAACAACGCCTGGTCCGGCAGTGAGGTGGTGGGTAACCGTACCCAGGCTTCCTGGAAGACTCGTTGCACCGAGCTGACCAATAAGTCCGGCACCACCCCTAATATCATTGCGGTCTACATGGGCACCAATGATATCAAGTCCATCGATCATGAGATCGTTACCTTCAATGAGAAGCAGAGTGCCATGCTGACAGAGGCTGCGGGCAGCGCTTACGACTGCACCTACGATTTCTCTTACTATGTCCGCACCATCCAGCGGATGATAGCGGCATACGGCTCCGCTGAGATCTATCTGTTCACCCTGCTGCCCAACGAAAATCTGAACCAGACCAGCAGAACTGCCATGGATCAGTGGAACCAGTCCATCCGTGAGCTGGTCACCTACTACCAGGGTCAGGGCAAGAAGGTCTACCTGGTGGATCTGTTCGAAGAAACCAGCATTACCTATGATCTGAACCTGCTGGATCTGTTCCTGGTGAACACCCTGCACCCCAACGATGCAGGCATGGATGCCATCACCAATTGCTTCGTGTCCTCTGTGCTGAAGAACAGTCAGTTCTTCAACCACAGCGACTTCGGCATCGTGCAGTACGATCTGGATGATGTGTATGTGGTGGGCGGCCGCACCAATGCGGTTTACCTCAACGACGATGATACCACCAATATGAATCCCTTCCAGATCAGCCTCCTGCCTACCCAGGAAGCCTACGGCATGGATGTGAAGGTGGAGTGGTATAACAAGGGCGCTAACTATGGCGACACCGGCAGCTGGGGCTGGTATGACATCACCTCCTGGGCCTACAGCGGCGGCACTGTTTCCATCCCCGGCGTGCAGTATTCCAAGAGTAAGATCGCGCTGAAGATCACCGCTAAGGCCACCTACGAAACCAAGAACTACCGCTGGGAGTGGAAGGACGGCATTCTGGAGTCCTGCATCCCCGACGGCAAGGATTACAATGTGGTTGGCGGCATCGATTATAACGATACCACCGTTATGGCCACCGACGGCGTGAACGCCTCCACCGGCTACTGGGCGAATGGCACCAATAAGGGCACTTACTTCAAGCTGTCCGATTCCATCGTTCTGCGTAACAACGAGCCTTGGGTCATCGAGTGGCAGGACACCGGCTACAATGGCTACGGTTCCACCTGGATGAGTGAAAACGAAGGCTACTCCGACAGAAACGATACCTATTTCTGGCGCGGCAGCCACAGCAACGGTACGGATGATGTCACTACCGATGACAACGTTCTCGGCTTCGGCTATTACAATTCTTACATCAAAAAGCAGATGACCTTCGGCGTTTGCCTGGGTCCCGATGCCAACACCAAGACCGAAACCACCTACCGGATGGTGAACGTCATCAACGGTGACGGCACCAACATGGTCTATCTGTACCGCAACGGCACAAAGGTGGGTGCCATGACCAATGTGTATTATGGCAGCGACCCCCAGACCACCGGTGATAACTGGATCTCCGGCAGAGATTTCGTGTTCAACTACCTGGGCTCCATCGACAAGCTCCTCAGAAGCTGCACCATCAACTATCTGCAGGTTTGGGAGGGTGGCGATTTCGACACCCTGCGTCTGGAGCAGCTGCTCCAGGAGGCTGACGAGATCCTGCCTCAGGTTGCGGAAATGCTCATCGAGAACGGTCAGATGGTTCGTGAGGATGGGGTTTTGAAGGATAAGAGCGGCACCGTTGTGACTGCGGATTATTCCAACAGCAGCCGCAAGCAGGTCACTTACTATGCTGCCTACCTGAAGGCCGCTGAGGCTGCCAGAAGCTACGTCAAGGACATCAACAATGCCCAGGCGGTGTACGACGGCTTCGCCAGCGACCTGATCGAGGCCCGGAATATGCTGTACGTTTACGACACCAGCAAGTACAGCCACCGTGTTCTCAGCGTGGAAACCGTCACCGCTTCCGCTTACGCAGGTAAGCAGGTGGGCGTGAATGTGATCACCGATCCCGATGTGTACAGCCTTGTGATCGCGGATGCCAACGGCGAAGCCGTGGATCTGGCATTCTGCTCCGGCAAGCTGCAGTACATGAAGATCGGCGGTGTGGAGCAGCTGGTCAAGGTTTGGTTCGTGGGCTTCACCGCTCCCGCAGCGGGCAGCTACCAGTGGACCATCAAGCCCAATGATTCTTCTTCCTACACCCCCGGCGCCTTGAATTTCGAGGTTATCTAAGCATCAGACAGCCAGAGTCTTCGGACTCTGGCTGTTTTTACGCCCGGCGTGTTCATGCGGTAAATGATTGTTTAGCTTACTAACAAATACTGTAGGGGAGGGTCTTGACCCTCCCTTCGCCGAAGGCGCATTGCATAGCTGTCGCCCCTTCGGGGCGACAAGGGAGGGTCAAGACCCTCCCCTACGATATTTCGCCGTTAGGCCGCTAAACAATCATTTCGCGCTTAGATGTGGGCTTTACGAAGCCGGGGATTTGTGTTACAATAGGAAAAAATCCCCGGAGGCGGTTTATGAAGCGGTTCGGTTTGTCAAACAATCAATTGAAGATCATCGCCATGGTCGCCATGTTCATAGACCATGCAGGGCGGCAGCTGCTTCCCGATTGGACGTGGATGGTCATTGTGGGACGGTTGGCGTTTCCGATTTTTGCCTACATGATCGCCGAGGGCTGCCAGCATACACGCTACAAAACAAAGTACATTCTGATGATCGCCGGCTTGGCGACGGTATGCCAGGGGGCATACTTTTTCGCCACCGGATCGCTGTATCAGAATATTCTGGTGACCTTTACCCTGTCTATCGGACTGATCTTCGCTATGGAGCGGTTCCTTGGCAAGCCCGATGTGGGCTCCGGCGCTGTTTTGGCGGCGGTTTTGGCTGGCGTGGTGGTACTGTGCACGGTGCTTCCTGCCCGGACGAATGGGGAATTTTTCATCGACTACGGGCTGGTGGGCGTCTTTCTGCCGGTGGCGGTTCGCTTTGCCCGTGGAAAGTGGGCGAAGCTGATCAGCGCCGCCGGGATGCTGTCGCTGTTGGCGATCACCTTATTTCCGATCCAATGGTACGGACTTTTGGCGCTTCCGCTGCTGGCGCTGTACAATGGTCAGCGGGGAAAATGGAAGCTGAAATACCTGTTTTACATCTTCTATCCGGCGCATTTGCTGGCGATCTATCTGCTGCAAATGCTCATTTTCGGATGATAAAAACCGCTCTGCCTTATGGCAGGGCGGTTTTTTCACGGAGTCGGCACCTGGGGAATAGAATGTGTCGGGAGGTGTCAGTATGAAGTCGATTTTCATCACATTCCGTTCCATTACCCTGGCGCAGCGGGGGGAACGGGTGCTGAAGAACGCAGGTATTGGATGCACCATGCAGCGTACGCCACGTTGGATGGAGGAACGGGGCTGCGGTTACAGTCTGCGGCTCCAAAACGGTGATGTGCGCAAATGTCTGGAGCTGCTTACCCAAAACGGCGTGGTCTACAGCAAGATCTATGCCCAGACCGTGCAGGGAATGGAGGAATTGGCACCATGATCTATCTGGACAATGGCGCCACCTCTTTCCATAAACCGTCCCGGGTGCGGCAGGCGGTGAACGAGGCGATGCAGCTTTGCGCCAATCCCGGGCGTGGGGGGTATCCGGCGGCGATGGCAGCGGCGGAGGCGGTGTATCGGTGCCGGGAGGTGGCGGGGGAGCTGTTTGGCTGTCAGCCGGAGCAGGTGGTACTGACCAATAACTGCACCCATGGGCTGAATATCGCCATCCGGACGTTGGTAAAACCCGGCGACCCGGTGGTGATCTCCGGTTTTGAGCACAATGCGGTGAGCCGTCCGCTGTATGCCATCGGTGCCCAGGTGAGAGTGGCAGGTCGGCGGCTTTTTGATTGGGAGGATACCCTGGAAGACTTCGCCCGGAAGCTGAAAGGAGCAAAAGCAGCGGTGTTTACCCATGTTTCCAATGTGTTTGGGTATATTTTGCCGGTGGGGCAGATGGCAGCGCTGTGCCGGGAGGCGGGGGTGCCGTTCATTGTGGATGCGGCACAGTCCGCCGGGGCGATGGCTGTGGAGCCGGAAAAATGGGGGGCGGATTTTGTGGCGATGCCCGGGCACAAGGGGCTTCTGGGGCCCCAGGGGACGGGACTGCTTATCTGTCGGCGGATACCGGAGCCGTTGCTTTTCGGCGGTACCGGAAGTGCATCCCTGGAGAAGACGATGCCGGAATTTTTGCCGGATCGGGTAGAGGCGGGCACCGCCAATGTGCCGGGGATCGCCGGTCTGTGGGCGGGAATGGAATACCTGCTCCAGGAAGGTGTGGAGCGGATCGGTCGCCGGGAACGGCATTGGGCGGCGGTATGTGCAAATGGGCTGGAAAAGTTGGGGATGCAGGTATTTTGCGGAGAAAATCAAGGCGGAACGGTGAGTTTTGTCCCCGAAATGGATTGCGAGGAGGCGGCGATGCTGCTGGCGGAGCAGGGGATTGCGGTGCGTTCCGGGCTGCATTGCGCACCGCTGGCCCATGAAAGCGCCGGGACGGTGGATACCGGCACCGTGCGCATCAGCTTCGGTCACGATGCGTCGGAAAGGCAGGCGAGGCAATTTTTGAAAGCAGCGGCGGCTCTGACCTGAGCCGCCGTTAAACCTTCTCCCTGGGGAGAAGGTGCCCCAGTGCGCACACTGGGGCGGATGAGGGGTATATACCAACGATGTGCAATAATCAAGATTTTACCCCTCATCAGGCAAAAATCAAAGATTTTTGCCAGCTTCCCCCCCAGAGGGAAGCCTTTGCGCCCTGCGGGCGCTGTTGCATCTATTTGGTTTCACCGGAGGATGTAACAAAAAATTTTCTGTTTTTCTATTGCCATTGGCGGTGAAATCCGCTATAATAGAAAGGATAATAGGGTGAGTGTAACGATTTTTGGAAATTCACCTTAAATTTCCTCGAGGAAAGGGGCGTCTGCTGGAAAAATGACTTGGATTAAAGACTTTTTTCAACAATTAGGCGGCTTTGCGTTCCGGGATGTGCTGGATATTTTGGTGGTCACGTTCCTGTTTTATAAATTGCTTCCCATGTTCCGCTCCAGCGGCTCCATGCGTATTCTGAAGGTGATCGGTCTGCTGGTGGCATTGACCTGGATCACTGAGGTGCTCCGCCTGAACACCCTGAACTTCCTGCTGGACAAGCTGGTGGAGGTCGGTTTGATCGCCATCGTGGTGCTGTTCCAGCCGGAGCTGCGGCGCATTTTGGACCGTCTGATGAGTACGGATCTGAAAACCTTTGTGGGTATAAAAAAACCAAAACAAGAGCTTGACCCAATCATATCCCAGGTGGTCATGGCTTGCGAGGTCATGAGCCGGGAGAAGGTGGGCGCATTGATCGTTTTTGCCCGGGAAAGCTCTTTGGACGAGTTTGTCAAGACCGGCACCTTTATCGATGCCCAGGTTTCTGACCAGCTCATCCGCAATATCTTCTTCCCCAAGGCTGCCCTCCATGACGGCGCCATGGTCATCCAAAATGACCGGGTGGTCGCCGCAGGCTGCGTGCTGCCGCTGTCCGCCACGGATCGGCTCAGCGCCGATCTGGGTACCCGGCACAGAGCCGGCGTGGGCATGAGCGAGGCTTCCGATGCGGTGGTGGTGATCGTTTCTGAGGAGACCGGTACCATTTCCGTGGCGGTGAGCGGTATGCTCAAGCGCCACCTGGCACCCCAGACCCTGGAGCGGCTTCTGCGTGCGGAGCTGTGCAAGGCCGAGGAGGAAAAGCCCGATAATATGGTCGTTCGCCTGACCCAGAAGCTTTCCAAGAAGAAGGAGGACGGCAGTAATGAAAAATAAGAAAAAGCTGTTGACCTTCATCATTTCTCTGTGTGTTGCTTTCGTGCTGTGGGGCTATGTGATCACGGTGGAAAAGCCCGACTCCGAGGAAACCTACAAGGTCGAGGTCACCCTCAGCGATGACGATATCGCCCTGCTTCACGACCGTGGACTGATGCCCCGGGATCATGAGGATCTTTCTGTCACCGTGAAGGTGGCAGGCAGCCGTTCCCAGCTGAAAAATCTGCGCAGCTCGGATCTTGCGGTTGAGGTCAATCTCAGCGGCGTCCGGGAAAAGGGCAGACAGAGCTTCACCTATCGCATCCCCGATCTTGGTAATGTGGAGATCCTCTCCACCAAGCCGGAGAAGCTGGACATTACCATTGTGGAGTGGGAGAAAAAGGATATCCCCGTGGTGGTGAGCACCACGGCGCTTCCGGATCCCACGGCCTATGTTGTGAAGAATATCAAGACCGATTTCACCGAGATCACCATCAGCGGTCCCAAGCAGCTGGTGGATCAGGTGCATGAGGCAAAGGTGGCGCTGGATCTGTCCGGCTACACCGCCACCGATGCGGAGGATCACCGTGTCAGTCTGTGCGACCGGGACGGTCTGCCCATCCAGGATGTAAGCGATCTGGATGTGGTTGGCGGCGAGGTGCACGTTACCTTTACCATCCATCCCCGTAAGGATGTGCCCCTGGAGTACAAGGTGCTTCCCGGCGGCGGTTTGACGGAGGAAAATGTGACCATTACCCTCACCGATGGGGAAAATAACCCGGTGGAGAGCCTTAGCGTCAGCGGCAGACCCGGTGCGCTGGATAAGATCAATCTGATCTCCCTGGGTGAGATCGATCTGAGTCAGATCACCGAGGACACGGAGATCCGTGTGCCCATCGATCTGACCAATCAGGAGCTGACCAACCACTCCGAGGTCGAGGAAGTGGTGATCCATGTGGATCTGCCGGATCAGGAGGTTCGCAGCTACGAAAATGTGACCCGGATCCGTTTTGTCAATGAGCCAAAGGATATGACCATTCGCCCGGATACCACCACCCTGGAGGTAAAGCTCCAGGCGATGGGTCCCATTTTGGATCAGATCACCAAGGAGAATATCACCCTGGTGGTGGATCTGAAGAATGCGGAGGTGGGTCCCGGCGTGTACCCGGCGACGGTTGAGCTGGAGATCCCCGAGGGGCTTCCGGACGTGCAGGCGGTGGGAGAGTATCAGCTCACCGTCACCATCGTCAAGGACGTGGATAAGAAGTGATAGAATGTCATCCTGAGCAAGCGAAGCGCGCCGAAGGATCTACGATCTTCAATAGTGTGAAGATTCTTCGACTCCGCCGCAAAGCGGCTCCGCTCAGAATGACAATACTTACGGATAAGTGATACAAAAGGAGAGGTTTGCTTTGATCAAGAGTATGACCGGCTATGGCCGTGCGGTGGAGACCGTCGGCGGTCGGGAGTTTACCGTTGAGGTGCGCAGTGTCAACAATCGTTACCTGGACTGCACCGTTAAACTGCCCCGGAACCTGATCTTTGCGGAGGAATCCGTGAAGCAGGCGGTGAAGGGCACCATTTCCCGGGGTAAGGTGGATGTGTTCATTTCCGTCAAGACTGAGGCGGAGGAGGAGCTGAAGGTCAGCCTCAACCGGGGCGTGCTGGAAGGCTATCTTAGCGCTATGCGGCAGATGGTTTCCGACTACCAGGTGGCTGATGATATCAGTGTTTCCACCCTTTCCCGTCTGCCGGAGGTGTTCCAGGTGGAGCGGGCAGAGGTGGACGAAAAGCAGCTGCTTGCAGATCTGCTGGGCGTGGTGAATCAAGCCCTTGCCAGCTACGATGCCATGCGCACCGTGGAGGGCGCGGCGCTGGATAAGGATCTGCGCAGCCGTGGTCAGACCATTTTGGAATATGTTGCGGTGGTGGAGCAGGGCAATGCCCAGACCGTTTCCGACTACCGTGCCCGCCTGGAGGCAAAGCTCCAGGAGGTCCTTGCCAACACCTCCATCGACGAAAGCCGCATTCTCACCGAGGCTGCCATCTTCGCCGACAAGGTTGCGGTGGATGAGGAAACCGTTCGCCTGCGCAGCCATTTGGAGCAGATGAACAATATGCTCTCCGGCGGCGGTGCCGTGGGCAGAAAGCTGGACTTCCTGCTCCAGGAGATGAACCGGGAAACCAATACCATCGGCTCCAAGTGCTCCGATCTGAAGCTGGCCCGTGTGGTGGTGGACATCAAGGCGGAGCTGGAAAAGATCCGGGAGCAGACCCAGAACATCGAGTAAGAGGTAAGTATGAAACTGATCAATATTGGCTTCGGCAGTATGATCGCCGCGGGACGGGTGATCTCCATACTGGATCCGGATTCGGCACCCATCAAGCGTGTGGTGCAGGAGGCACGGGATCGGGGTATGCTCATCGATGCGTCCTACGGTCGCAAAACCAAGGCGGTGATCCTTATGGACACTGACCATGTGATCCTGTCCGCCATGACGCCGGAGGTTTTGTCCGCCCGGTGGAGCGAACCAAGTGAGGAGGAAAAACAATGAGTGCAGGTAAGCTGTATGTGATCTCCGGTGCCTCGGGTGTGGGCAAGGGGACAGTGATCAAAGGCGTGTTTGCGGTGCGGGAGGATCTGGAATTCTCCGTGTCTGCCACCACCCGTCCTCCCAGACCCAGTGAGGTTCACGGCGTACATTACTATTTCATCTCCAAGGAGGAATTTGAGGAGATGATCCAAAAGGATGGGTTCCTGGAATACGATGCCCATGCGGCGGCTTATTACGGCACGCCCATCGGTCAGCTGGAGGAGAAGCTCCGAAAGGGTGACGTGATCCTGGATGTGGAGCCTGCCGGTGCAAAGATCGTCCGGGAAAAGCGCCCGGATGCCACCTTGATCTTCATCATGCCCCCCTCCATGGAGGAGCTGGAGCGTCGGCTCCGGGGTCGTGGCGATACCTCCGAGGAGCAGATCCAGCTCCGGATGGAACGGGCCAAATGGGAAATGGATCAAAAGGATTGGTATGACCATGTGGTGGTCAACGATAAACTGGAAGACTGTGTACAAGAAATTTTGAATATTATTGGAGGAAAATGATTATGCTGTACCCCCCTGTTGCGGATTTGCTGAAGAATGTGGATAGCCGTTACCTGCTGGTGAACGTGGTGGCGCAGAGAGCCCGCCAGATCGCCGTTGAGGCAGAGGCATTTCACGAGGAGCTGCCTGAAAAGCCTGTGACCCTGGCAATTCAGGAGGTGGCTGACGGTAAGCTCACCGCCGGTCTAAAGGAAGAATATATGAACTAAGGAGGAAAGGGCTTTATGGTGGCAAAAATCGCAGTTTCTGCTGCAAATTTTGCAATTGATAAGCCCTATTCCTATTGGGTCCCGGAGGGAATGGCGCTGCAGCCCGGTCTGCGGGTGACGGTGCCCTTTGGTCGGGGCAACCGCCGGTGTGAGGGCGTGGTGCTGAGCCTGGACAGTGGAAGTTCCGAGGGGCTGAAGGCGGTGGAGCGGTGCCTGGATGAGGCGCCGCTGCTGGATATGACCATGCTGCGGCTGGCGGCGTTCATGCGTGAGCGGTATTTTTGCACCCTTTACGATGCCATTCGGGCGATGCTCCCCGGCGGGCTGTGGTTTCAGACCAAGGATACCTATGCGCTGACCGAGGATCGCTCCTGGCAGGAAAAAACTATCCGTCAAGCGGATGGAAAGAAGCTTTTGGAGTTACTCTTAGATATGGGTGGCTCCGGCGACGGAGCGGTGCTGCGGCAGGCCGTGGAAGGTGAGGATGCCTTTGAGGCTGCGGTGCAGTATTTGCTCAGGAAAAAATGGATCACCGCCCAGCGGGATTTTTCCCGGAAAACCGGTGACAAGACCGAGCAGGTGGCGACTCTGGCTTCCTCCGCGGAGGAGGCGCTGGAGTTTGCTGCACGGCGACCCAAATCCGGTGCCATGCAAAAGGCGGTGCTGGAGCTGCTGTGCAGCGTGGGCAGTGCTTCCGTGAAGGAGCTATGCTACTTCACCGGTGCCAAGCCGGCGACGGTGAAGCGTTTGGCGGAGCTGGGGTATGTGACCCTTTCCGACCGGGAGGTTCTCCGGTGTCGGGAAATTCGCCCTGCGGATGTGGATACCAATTTGGTGCTCAATGAGGAGCAGACAGCGGCATTCCAAGGAATTTCTCAGCGGATGTGCGGGGAAAATCCCGGCGTGGCGCTGCTGTATGGTGTCACCGGTTCCGGAAAAACGTCGGTATACCTGAAGCTGATTCGCTCCTGTTTGGAGCAGGGGAAAAGCGCCATGCTGCTGGTGCCGGAAATCGGCCTGACCCCCCAGCTTTTGGGGCTTTTGGTAGCCCATTTCGGGCAGCAGGTGGCAGTGCTGCACAGCAGTCTGCCTGCCGGCGAGCGGTACGATCAATGGAAACGTGTCCGCAGCGGCGATGCGAAGGTGGTGGTGGGCACCCGCAGTGCGGTGTTCGCCCCCTGCGTAAACCCCGGACTGCTGATTTTGGATGAGGAGCAGGAGCATTCCTATCGCTCCGAAAATGCCCCCCGTTACTGCGCCCGGGAAGTGGCCATGTGGCGTGGAAGCAAGGAAAAGTGCTTGGTTTTGCTGGGATCGGCTACCCCGTCCATCGAAACCATGTTCCATGCCAAGCAGGGACATTTCGCCTTGTTTACCCTGAAAGAGCGGTTTAATGGGCATCCGCTGCCCAAGGTCGCCATGGTGGATATGCGCCAGGAAATCAAGGACGGCAATGACCTGAGCTTCAGCTACGATTTGCAGGATGCCATTCGGGATACGGCAAATCGGGGGAAGCAGACCATTCTGTTTCTCAATCGCCGGGGCAACAGCCGTGCCATGGTGTGCGTGGATTGCCGGGAGGCACCGGAGTGTCCCCGTTGCAGCGCAAGGCTGACCTATCACAGCGCCAACAATCGGCTGATGTGCCATTATTGCGGTTTTTCCCGGCGTGTGCCGGAGCGGTGCCCAAGCTGTGGCGGCCCCCTGAAAACCGTGGGCATCGGCACCCAAAAGGCGCAGCAGGAGCTGAATATGCTGTTTCCGGAGCTGGAGGTGGATCGCATGGATGCGGACACCGTCAGCGCCGTGAATACCCATGAAAAAATTCTGGATCACTTCAAAAATAACAAGATTCCGGTTTTGATTGGTACTCAGATGGTTGCTAAGGGGCTGAATCTTCCGGATGTGACACTGGTTGGCGTGTTGGACGGCGACCTGAGTCTGTATTCCGACTCCTATCGTGCGGCGGAAACCACCTTCAATATGCTGACCCAGGTGGTGGGGCGTGCTGGTCGGGGCGAGGATCCGGGTGTTGCCATGATCCAGACGGTGAATCCGGAGCATCAGGTGCTGAAGCTGGCGGCGATGCAGGATTACGATGGGTTTTATGAGTTGGAGATCGCCCTGCGAAAAATGCAGAATCTGCCTCCCTTCGGCGATTTGGTGACGGTGACGTTCACCGGCCAGGATGAGGGAGCGGTGATCCGTGGAGCGGCGAAATTCCGGGATTCTTTGAACGCCTGCCTTGCGCAGAGCCAATACACAAGCGAAAAATGCACCGTTTTGGGGCCTGCGCCCTGCCCGGTGCCGAAGATAAATTACAATTACCGTTACCGGCTGACTCTGCGCTGCCGGATGACGAAGCCCCTGCGGTTGCTGATCGCACATCTGCTGCGGCAGTTTTCCAAGGATGGGGCAAATCGGAATATTTCTGCTTTTGTAGACACAAACGGTACGGATTGAGAGGAAAAAACATGGGAATTCGTAAGATTTTGACCGATAAAGACCCGGCACTGCACAAGGTGTGCAAGCCGGTGGAGGCATTCGATGCCAAGCTGCACAAGCTCCTGGACGACATGGCGCAGACCCTGGAAAAGGCCAACGGCGTTGGCTTGGCGGCACCCCAGGTGGGGATCCTCCGCCGGGTGGTGCTTGTGGACACCGGCGAGGAGATCTTGGAGCTGATCAATCCCACTATGCTGGAGACCTCCGGCGAGCAGGTGGGTGCAGAGGGCTGCCTCAGCGTCCCCGGCAGATACGGTCTGGTGAAGCGGCCCTACATCGCCAAGGTCCGTGCTCAGGATCGCTACGGCGAGTGGTATGAGGTGGAGGGCGAGGAGCTCATCGCCCGGTGCTTCTGCCATGAGCTGGATCATTTGGACGGAATTGTGTATACTCAGGTTATGGACCGGTTCCTCACCGATGAGGAACTGGACGAGATGGAGTAAGAGCTGTCATTCTGAGCGAAGCCGCTTTGCGGCGGAGTCGAAGAATCTTCGCACAAATAATTCAAAAAAGTGCGTAGATCCTTCGGCTCGCTACGCTCGCTCAGGATGACATATTTGGAGGCAAGTATGCGTGTTGTATTTATGGGTACGCCGGATATTGCGGCGACCTGCTTGAAGAAGATCATTGCCGACGGGTTTGACGTGGTGGGTGTGTACACCCAGCCGGATCGCCCCAAGAATCGGGGTCACAAGCTGGCGGCTTCCCCGGTGAAGGAAGTGGCGCTGGAGAACAATATCCCTGTTTTTCAGCCGGAAACCTTCAAGGATGCGGCGACGGTGGAGGAGCTTCGTGCTTTGAAGCCGGATATTTGCGCCGTTGTGGCGTATGGGCGGATCTTGCCCCAAAGCGTGCTGGATGTGCCTGCCTACGGCTGCATCAACATTCACGCAAGCGTCTTGCCCAAGTACCGTGGCTCTGCCCCATACCAGTGGGCGGTGCTTGACGGCTTGACGGAAACCGGCGTGACTGCTATGTATCTGTGCCGTCAGATGGATGCCGGCGACATCATTGAGATTTCCAAGACCCCCATCGGTGCCGACGAAACCGCCGGTGAGCTTCTGGATCGGCTGGCGGTGCTGGGCGCTGACCTGCTGAGCAAGACCTTGACCCGTTTTGAAAATGGCAAGGTGGAGGCAACGCCCCAGGATGAAAGCCAGGTTTCCTATGCACCGATGCTGGATAAGTCCATGTGCCCCATGGATTTTACGAAAACCGCCCAGCAGGTGCACGATCATGTTCGTGGTCTGAACCCCTGGCCGGTGGCCACCACGGAGCTGGCAGGCAAGCGGTTTAAGGTCTACGCTACCGCCATCGTTGACGGCAGCGGTGAGCCCGGTGAAATTTTGGGTCTGACCAAGACCGGACTGAAGATCGCCTGCGGCGAGGGTGCCGTGGAAATTCGGATTTTGCAGGCCGAAGGCGGCAAGCGTATGGCCGCCCCCGACTATTTTAGAGGTCACCCTTTAGACTGAAATTGTAGGGGCCGATGCCCACATCGGCCCAACGATGACAGCTATTTTTATTAG
>JAZNRS010000057.1:0-4798 GCA_045590815.1 Faecousia sp. | reverse complement strand
ACCAGTGACCGATGTCACTGGTGTGGCGATCCCCCACGGCGATGCGGAAATCTTAGGAGATTGCCACGCCAGTGTGCGCACTGGCTCGCAATGACATGCTTCTTTTTGGTGCGTCGCTAATCATATAAACAATCATTTACCAAATAAGCACGAAATGAATATTCCCACTTGACAATTTGCGATCTGTGTGGTAGAATCACTAGGCTGAATGATCTGCGGGTGTAGTTCAATGGTAGAACACCAGCCTTCCAAGCTGGATACGCGGGTCCGATTCCCGTCACCCGCTCCATAGAAATGCGCCAGTAGCTCAGCTGGATAGAGCAACTGCCTTCTAAGCAGTAGGTCGGGGGTTCGAGTCCCTCCTGGCGTGCCAGTTTTTACGCATTGGCTCGTTGGACTCGAACAATCAAATGCGACGCGGATGAGCGTCGCCCGCAAGGGCTTGACCGAGCGGCTCCTTGATTAAACGTGTCCCTCCTGGCGTGCCGAGCCTCCCTGCGGTCGGCAGTGAATAGTGCATAGAGAAGAGTGGTGGTGTCGGCAAAGCCGACTAATTAAAATGGCGCCGTAGGCGTACCTCAGTTCTTCACACTTCACTCTTATCTCTTAGCTTAATATTTGGTGGGTGTCGCCAAGAGGCCTAAGGCACCGGATTGTGGTTCCGGTATTCGTGGGTTCGAATCCCATCACCCACCCCATAAAAAATAGACAGACCTTTCGGTCTGTCTATTTTTTATATGGGCATTCGGGGTGATGGGATTCGAAAGGGCGGCCCCGGCGTAAGCCGGGGCAAAAAGTGTCCGGTGGACACTTTTTAGCCCGTGGGAGAATCCTATGAGCCGTGGACGCATCCGATACGGATGTGGACACGGCTCAAAATATGCACCGAAACCCCTCCGCTTTTGCGGAGGGGTTTTTCAGCCTGTCAAAGAAACTCAGGTCGTCGGTTTGTAGGGGCCGATGCCCACATCGGCCCTCCCTATAAATAGTTGAATTTTTTGAGATACCCGTTTTCTAAACAAAACCACCGGGCCGATGTAGGCATCGGCCCCTACGAACTCACGCATCCAGGATGGTGAGCACCGTTTCGGGGGGGAAGCGCTTGGAGAGGGGAGCGGTATAGGCTGCCTTACATTTGCCCACCGCCATCATGAGCACCAGCTGCTCATCCCCGGGGATCTTACACGCCTGGCGGATGGATTCCCACTGTCCGGTATACTGCAGTGGCCGCTGGACGATGCACGAGCCGATTCCCCGGGCGTGGAGCGCCAGGGTCAGATACGCGGTAAAAATGCCGGCGCTGACGATATGCTGGTCAAATTCGCCCATGCGGTAGGCGGAAACCTTGCCGGTTATGAGGATAAATTTATCCGCATCCTGGGCAAAACCGCCGATGCCGTCCATATTGCCGCCGTAAAGCTGGGTCAGCTTCTCCGGGGACAGCACATAGGCCCGCACCGCCTGCCGGTTGCAGGCAGAGGGGGCAAGCTGAGCGGCCTCCACCGCGGCGAACAGCTCCGCATCGCTGATCGGTTCGCCGGTGAAGTCCCGGACGCTGTGCCGGGAGGCGAAAAACGCCGTCAGCTGCTCCGGCGCAAGCTGGTTTTCCGTTTCAACGGCGACGGTGCCGCCATATTTTCCTTCGTGTCCGGCGCCCCAGGTTAGACCTGCGAACCGGGCGCAAATTCTGTCAAAATCCGCATGGGCATAGCCCTTGGCCTTGTGGAAGGCGATGTACTCGTCCAGGGCGTCATATGCCATCAGCAGACAAAATTCCTGGTTTCCAAAGGCGGCAGCGAAGACATCGCACCGGCTCAGCAGCGCATCGATCTTCTTCACGCCGAAGCCCAGCCGGGGATTTTCCAGGGACAGTCCCTTCTCCAACGCATGGACAAGGCGGATGATCTCAGCGGTGTCCCGTTCCTTGCGGAACTGAGGATCCCGGGCGATCCGGCGGGTCCTGCGCCAATGGCGGAACTGACCGGCAAGCTGTAACAATGTGCGCTTCATCCCTTTTTCCTCCTTGTGAAAATACTGCGCAGGGCGCTGCGGAATTGCACCGGTGAAAACAGAATGCTGAAAACAGCCATGGCGACGGCGACGATGACAAAGACGATCACAGCGGAGAATATCCAGGGCAGATACCCGTCGCTGGAGATGTGCACGATCTTCGGCACCATCCAGGTCAGAAATGCGCCGGCGGCGAAATAGGCGGCGTAATTTTTGACGGTGCGCCACAGGGACATGCCCATGAGCTTGTAATTGGCGTACCAAATAAACTGTCCGTTACGCACCAGGGTGCCCACCAGACCGCCCAGGACCACGCCGATGACACCGAAAAATTTCGCGGCAACCAGGGAAACCACCACATTCAGTCCCACTTCCACAAACGCGCCGTTGCGGGTCTGCTTGAAGTGACCGGCAGCCTCCACGATGAGCTGGTAGGGCAGCCGCAGCACGTTCAGAAGATTCACGATCACCAGACCGTAGCCCAGCGCCACCCGGTTATAATTGGCATCGGTGATGCCCTTGGTGTACACCAGCACAAAGGGTGTGAGCAAAATGGCGGTGGTGGTAAACAAAATGAAAGAAATCAAAAATACCAAATACTCCACATCGCAAAACCGCTTGCGCAGATGGATCATCTCCCCCTTGGCGAGCATGTTGCCGAAGGTGGATTTCAGACCGGTGAGGGAGCTGGTGAGCAGCTTGTTGATGTTGTGCGCCACCATGTAGTACACCGTGTACACCGAAACCTCGTTCAGCTTCAGCAGCAGGGTCATGATGATGGTGGGCACGTTGTTGTTCATGATGGCCGCCAGCTGCTGGGCAAAGGCATCCCAGCGGGATTTGATGGCCATGTTGTCCGACTGGGCCTTCCAGTTGATCTTGTAATTGCGGTTTACATAAAACTTCAGCAGGAAGGGCGTGGACATCATGCCCAGCGCCGCACCCAGCTTCACCAGGTGGATGCCGCAGTTCATGTAGATCAGTCCGATGGAGATCGCCGTGGAGAGGATCTGGGCGATCACGGCGAAGATGGTCTGAACGTAGTATTTTTGGTCAGCCTGCAGGAGGATCTTGTACTTGATGGAGAACATATTCTCCACAAAAGAGGAAATACCGATGAGAATCACCAGCAGGGCGGAGAAGCCGTAGGGGAATTCGTCCAGCACCACCAGGGGGTACAGCAGAGAAAAGCCTAGGATCAGTCCAGCCAGGAGCCAGCCGACCTTTTTCATAAACCTGTCGGTGGCGACCATGATGCTGCTGACCTTATCCCAGTCCCCGTCAGCCAGGGGCTTGTACAGAGCGGCGTTGGTCACGGCGCCCAGACCGGAGCGAAGTATGGCGGAAAAGCCCAAAAACTGGGTCACGGAGTTGACGATGCCGTTGTAGGTGGAGCCGAAAAAGGCCAGCATCACCCGGGGCAGGATCAGACCGCAGATCACCGCCACCAGCTCCTGCACCAAACCGGAGGCGATATTCAGTTTTGCATTGGTGCTTCGGGAGTGGATCTTGTTCATGACTGGTCATTCAGTCCTTTCGTTAAGTAAGCGATGCCCTTGGCACGCTCCTGGGCGAGAACTTCCCGGGTGATCTCATAGCGGAACGCCGACTGGAGAATTTTCGAGAGATCTTCCGGGGTCTGTGTCATTTTATCCGACATTTGGCAAAGTACCAAAAAGTCCAGGATCTTCGGCTTTTCGTTGTGGATAACCGTGAATTTCTTTTCGTAAATGTTGGAAAAAACCGTGCCGTGGAAGGTGTTGGTCACCACGGATTCCGCCTTATCAAACAGGGACAAAAACAGCAGCGGATCGTAGGGCACGTTCACGTCGCACCAGGGATTGGCATCGCCCATGGCGACGATCTGCAAGCCCCGCTCCCGGGCGTAGCTGCGGATGGCGGTCTGGTAAGGCTGGGACACCTTGCCGTAGTGGTAAAGGAAGAGGAAATTTTCCAGCTCGGTGGGCTTGGCGATCTTGTTGAAATCCGCCCGGGTGAGCAGGATGGTTGGATCGCTCACCAGCTGGATGGGTGCGTCACAATGGGGCTGCAGCAGCGCCTTGGCATACTGATCCCGGACGCTGACGGCGGACATACGCTTCAATGCGGCGGTGACAAAGGGGACATCCATATGCTCCTGCCGGGTGTAGCCCATGGAGGGGGCGTAGGAGATCACCCGGGCATCTTCAAAGGCACAGCCCCAGAAAAAATCCCGGTGATTGCGGAAAAAGGGGTAGGAAAGATCCCAAACGGTATCGCTGCCCAGCAGGTAGCAGGAAACATCCCGGGGATTTTTCTCCACACGCAGCAGCCGGACGGCCTGATGAAATGCCTTGCGCCGCTGGGTCAGCCGTTTTGCGGCGGAAAAGCGCCCCCGGAGGGCGGCAGCCAGCACATTTTTGCAATATCGGGGAAAATAAGCCGAATGATCCGGGAAGCTGTGATGGACGCAAACCGCCTCATGCCCCTCCTGCTCCAGGGTGCTCGCCAGGGCGTAGGCCTGGAGAAAGCTGCCGCAGTTCATGCTGTTGTATACCGTAACAATGCCGATCTTCATAGGTTTCACCTCGAAAACGCGCCGTTTGGGCGCACAATGGTATCAATATATTTTATCAGCCAATCCCGGAAAAGTCAATGATCCTGCGGATAAATGATTGTTTAGCGGCCTAACGGCGAAATATCGTAGGGGAGGGTCTTGACCCTCCCTTGTCGCCCCGGAGGGGCGACAGCTATGCAATGCGCCTTCGGCGAAGGGAGGGTCAAGACCCTCCCCTACAGTATTTGTTAG
>JAZNRS010000056.1:0-2274 GCA_045590815.1 Faecousia sp. | reverse complement strand
GGGGGCCGCTCCCCCCACGGCCCCATTTTAGAGGGGTGGTAAGCGGGGGGCGGTTGGGGCCATCGGCCCCTACGACATGACGCTAAACTATCATTTACAAAAATGTATTGACAAATGATACTATGTGTTATATAGTATTGTATGAAAGGAGGTATTCCATGGATATTCAGCTAAAACGTGGACTTTTGGACGTTTGCGTCCTTTCCGCCATCCGGGATGAGGACTCCTATGGCTATCAGATCGTCAAAGACGTGAAGCCCTATGTGGAGATTTCCGAATCCACCCTATACCCCATTCTCCGTCGGCTGGAGGCTGCGCAGCTTCTCACCGTCCGCTCCGCCGAGCACAACGGCCGCCTCCGCAAATACTACCGCATCACCCCCCTGGGGCAGCAGCGGATCGAGCAATTTGTGGAAGAATGGAAAGAAATTCTCGCCATTTATCAATTTGTTACAAGAGAGGTGACCGCCACATGACGAAATATGAATTCTCAGATGCCCTGCGGGAGGCATTGAAAAATCTTCCCCCGGAGGATCGGGAGCGCTCCATCGATTTCTACCGGGAAATGATCGACGACCGGATCGAGGACGGCATGAGCGAGGCAGAAGCGGTCGCCGCCATCGGCTCCGTTGAGGAGGTTGCGGGTCAAATTTTGACTGATACGCCCCTGACCAAATTGGTTCGGGAAAAGGTTCGCAGCAACCGGAAACTGAAGGTGTGGGAGATCGTCCTCATCGCCTTGGGCTCTCCCATTTGGTTTTCCCTGCTGGTCTCGGCATTCGCCGTAGCACTGAGCCTGTATGTGGTGCTTTGGGCGCTGGTGATCTGTCTGTGGGCAGTGGGGGTATCCTTTGCCGGCTGCGCCGTCGGCGGTGTCGCCTGCGGCGTGATCATGCTCGCCAGAGGCGATGTTTGGGCTGCCATTGCGATGCTGGGCACCGGGCTGGTGTGCGCAGGTCTGTGCATCCTGCTGTTCTGGATGGGCAAGCTGGCAACCGTCGGCGCGATCCGTTTGACCAAAAAGCTCTTTTTCTGGATCAAGTCCCGATTCGTTCATAAGGAGGTGGCGTGATGCGTAAAGCAACTTGGATCGTTGCCGTGAGCCTGATCGTGGTAGGTATTTTGCTCTGCGGCATCGCATTTTGGGGTATTGGCTTCGATTTTTCCAAATTCGACACCAACACCTATCTCTCCCAAACCTACACCATTGACGAGGAATTCTTTTCCATCGACGTAGATGTCAGTACCGCAGATATTCAGTTCTCCCCCTCGGAGGACGGACAATGCCGGGTAGAATGTGTGGATATGACGGAGCAGATCCCCATCACCGTCCAGGTTCGTGAGGGCAAGCTGTATATCACCCAGGAGGATCTTCGCACCTGGTACCAGCACGTCAGCTTCGTCAACCAATCCCCGAAGATCACCGTGTACCTCCCCTACTCCGGCTACAAGCTGGAGCTGACCAGCAGCACCGGCGATGTGACCATCCCCGAGGATCTGAGCTTCTCCAAGATCAGCGTGGAGGTTTCCACCGGCGACATTAGCTGCAAAGCGGAGGTCAAGAGGGATCTACTGTTGAAAACCTCCACCGGAGGTATTATCTGCGAGAATGTCAGCAACAATAATATCACCCTCCAGGCTACCACCGGCCGCATCCGGGGGGTGAATCTGGATTGTTACCAGCTGAATGTGCGTACCACTACCGGCGATATTGCCATTGTGGATTGTAACGCTGCCGCAACGATGGCACAAGCTTCCACCGGCGATGTTCATTTTGCGGATTCTTCTGTCGGCAATCTGAATCTGAGCACCAGCACCGGCGATGTGACCTTCGATTATTGCAACGGCGAATATCTGTACATCACCACCTCCACCGGTGATGTCACCGGCACCTTCACCCGGCGTATGATCTTCCTGTGCGAGTCCAATACCGGCGATATCGACGTGGAACGCTACGACGTCGGCGGCAAATGCGAGGTAAAGACCAATACCGGCGATATTACATTATCCTGCAAATAAAACACGCACCCCCGGGCTGTACTCATCCTCAGCCCGGGGGTTACTGCGGTAAATGATTGTTTATATTAGTAACCCCATCGTAGGGCAAGGGCATGCCCTTCCCGTCTGCGGCTGTAAGCCGCAGAGCGCCGCTTGCGGCGCAAAGGCTCCCTTGTGCAAAGGGAGCTGTCGAAAATCGGCTCTTCGGAACCGATTTTTGACTGAGGGATTGTTTGTTGTTACCCTATGATTTTCCGTTTTTGAATTGATGCCGTG
>JAZNRS010000055.1:0-21412 GCA_045590815.1 Faecousia sp. | reverse complement strand
AGTCAAAACCACCGGCTAAGCCGGTGGCTTGAATAAGCCCTAAAAGGGCATTATACTGGCCTCACCCCTAAAGGGGCCCCGAAAGTTTGCCGACCGCATTGGCTTTTCGGGCTGCCCCTTAAGGGGCTTTATTTATGCCTTCTGGTTCGAGCTACCCGTAAACGGGTCCACATACTCCTTGATACTCATCTGATCTGCTATGTGGTCCTCCCTTAATTGGTTCTGGATATATTCGGCCACTTGCTTTTTATTTCTACCTACCGTGTCCACATAGTATCCTCTGGCCCAGAAATGTCTGTTTCCGTACTTGTACTTTAGGTTTGCGTGCCTATCGAATATCATTAAGCTACTCTTACCCTTAAGGTATCCCATTATCTGCGATACACTATACTTCGGCGGTATACTTACGAGCATATGGATATGGTCCGGACACGCTTCTGCGGATATGATTTCGATACCTTTTTGGTCGCATAACTGCCGCAGTATTTTTCCTATATCCTTCTTTATTTCGTTGTATATCGCCATCCTTCTGTACTTAGGCGCGAAAACGATATGGTATTGACATCTCCATGTAGTATGGTTTAAACTGTTTATGTCTTTATCTTTCACGATTAAGACCTCCTCATTATTGTAGTTGTGTGGTCGGCAAACCACTTCTACTATAATGGGGAGCTTTTTTCTTGTCTACTTTACTCCTCGCTAGAAGCTATTTTTTTACCCCCGGTAAAACCGGGGGTTGACTTTGATGAATCAAGTCGAATGCCGGACAGCCTGATGACTGTCCGGCAAGTTGTTTTATGTTCGTCCTATCGCTCCGTCGGCACCATAATCTTTTATTGTCTGATATGTGCTTTCCATCTCCGAAATCAGCAGCGGCAGGTTGGTTGCGCTGACGTAGAGGATGGTAGTGTTGTCAGGGAGCTTGCTATAGATATTGCGCATGAGTTTATGAGAGGAGTGGCCTGTCCAGTAGAAGACGATGGTTTCGTTGATGACAGGAAATCGTTTAAACTGATCGTCCGTGATGAAAGACCACTTTGGGAACATGCGGCGGAGTTTCTTCGTCATATTGGGGTGGCCGCCGAGGAACAGGACCCCCTTTTCAGGGAGGGCAGCCTTATTCATGGGCAATCCCTACTTCCTGTGCCAAGCGCATTCCGACTCGAATTCCTTCGATGAAACCTGACTCAGCATGAGATTGGCATAACGCGCAGGTCGCATAAACCACTTCGTCCTGTTCCTGGAGAGGTTTGCTATTCGTTGCTGCATAGAGTGCCTCAAAATCCTGTCGGATTCGGTCATTGTCAAATCCGCTCTGTTCATTATAGCACTCAAACAGCATTTTCAGAATAGGCTCGTCCTCCGGCTTGGCAACCAGCTGTGCTCGAAGCGCACGGATAAAGTCAGTCATGTTCACGCTCAGACCTCCTTCCGTCCGTGGGACATCAGTCTCTGCAATTCCAGATAGCCTTCGAACCGATTTTGAGCCTCCAAAACCACATCGACCAGCTCATCTGGATTATTATCCCATTCCCGAATGCCCTTTAAGTAACGAGAGCGTCGCTTATCATCAAGAATGAACGGCATTACATCGTGCCGCAGGCATTCCTTCAGCATAATCAGCCTACCGACCCGCCCGTTGCCATCCGCAAAGGGCATTATCTGCTCGAAACGCACATGGAAATCCAAAATCACGCTACGATCTACCGTAGGCATATCTTCATACTCATCAATCAATGACGACAGGTTACGCTTGATTTCATCAGCAGGAATGACTGCGCGGTTTTTGTTTCTGACGATTGGAGCCCGGTAAACGCCGGGGCGCTGATGATCAGACATCACCCCCGACATCAATGTACCATGCAATCGCTTGATGAATGCCTGCGTCAGCGGATTAGTGATATTATCGATCACCTGATCCACGCACATAAAATGGTTTCGGCTTTCAATCAAATCTTCGACTTTGGTCGGCTCAAATCCGGCAGAAATCCTTCCCGTCCGATAAAGCTGTTCCACCTGCCCTCTGGTGAGCCGATTGCTGGCCATGCGGTTGGAGCTGTAGGCCATATTCACCTGAATATACTCGTACACCCCATTATGATTATTTCTAGTTTGCTGATAGATGATTTTCTTCGCCAACGATGTCAATCCATCCGTTTTGCTAATGCTGGTTGGCTTATGGGCATTGGCAGGAATGAGCCAAATGCCATCCTGTTGGCGCGCTCTAAAAACCTTGCCTTCGCTACAATATCGGCGCACCATGCGGTCTGAAATCTGCCACTTTTTTGCGGCATCCTGTACTGTAATATAGTCCATAAAAAATCCTTTCGTGTAGTGAGGAAATAGGCCCGCGGAACCGAGGACGATTCGCGGAACTTTTCGTACCAGAATTGTACCAGAATTGCAGCAAAACACCCTGTACCCACTGACACATAATAGAATTTTTACTTAAACAAAGTAGACGTATTTTACATAAAAAGACGTAATTTACAACTTTGCTCCTTTGGCGGTTGAGAATGGCATTCAAGAGGTCAGCGGTTCGCTCCCGCTTATCTCCACCAAAAAGCTTCGAAATCTTCGGATTTCGGAGCTTTTTTCTTACTTTTTGCGTCTAAAAAATTCAATCCATTTTTTCTTGTCGCAACCTCGTCGCAACGCCTATTTCGCCTCACTCGCCCACAACGCAGAAAATACCCCCTTCGGATCAATTCCGAAGGGGGGTGCTCACATTAATACTCAAACCCGACCTTGGCGGTCACATCGGGCGGATGCACGTCATTAGCAGCCGCAGCATCTACGGTCGCATAAGTACCCTCAGTATCGCCGGTAACCGGCAGGATCGCCACCGGCTCCTGGGCAGCCTTGACATCAGCCTGCTTCTGCGCCTGAGTGCCGAAGTAGAAGCCGATGATCATGGTGTAGATGCTCAGGAATGCAGTAGGCAGCGTGCCGATGAGACACAGCACACAGAACACCACCGTCAGTAGCAGCGTCACAATGGACTTGACGTCGATCAACTTAGCCAGTTTTTCTTAACAACGAGGAGACCGGAGAAGACTTTGTGATGTGGGATGAAATCCTGCAAACAGAAGAAATCGTCGCCATTCATGACGGCTTGGCCAAAATCCTTTCCGGCGTTGAAACGCAATTCCGGTTTCACAGTGAATATGAGCCTTTTGCCATCGCGGTTCAGGCGGTTGAGGATGGCTTTGACACCCTTGTGCAAATCCAGAAATTTGGCGGAAATGTGCGAGAAAAGTTTTCCCTGAGCAGAACGCTTCTGTCAGAAAACTGCGGGTATCTGAAAATCTGCTGTGAAAAGTATCCTGTGAGGAATGTGTAATTCGCAAGGCAGAATATGCACAAAACATATAAACGAGGTTTGCCATGAGAAACATAACTACTGCGCGACTTACCATTCGCGAAACCGACAGCGACACAGTAAAACCTATCAGCGAAAAGAACCAAGCCATTGGCAGTTCTAACCTATTCTCAGCACTGTCTGACAACGAGGAGTGGTTCGTATTTTCGAATAAAGAAGCACTTTGCGCGTTGTTGTCCAAGTTGTTATCCTACGACGGCAACGGAGAACAACTTGTTTATGGCATCTGGCTCGAGTCAACTCTTATTGGATATATCGGACTTAAAAACCATACTGCTCCGATCCCCGAAATTCAAATAGAATTCGATCCAGAGTATCAGCATCAAGGATATGGGTATGAAGCCCTTTCCAAAATGATTGACCACTTTTTTGCTGTTGGCCATAAGTGCCTTCGTTATTTAGTCAAGCCCTCCAATAAGGCCAGTATCGCATTGGTCGAAAAGGTTGGTGGCCAATTGCAACCACCGGATAGTGAAGTCGAAAGAATACTGCTTAGAACCTATCTCATCCATAGCACTTAACGCTTGATGATAGAGGAGTAAGCAAATTTACATTCCAGAAAGGAAATAACAATTGGATCGTAACGTAAAACAAATCATATCTATTTCTGCCATCGTATTCATCTTTTGCGGTTGGAGCGGATTGGCTACCCTGTGGACAACTGTGACGGAGATTTTCATTGCCTTCTTTCCTATTTTTGCAGAAGCCGCTAAGCAAAGCATTGAGGACTACCTCACATCACCCTATTTTATTACCGGCGTAATCCTATTCATCCTCTCTTCCGGTTTTGGTATTTGGGTAGGCAAGACCGGTGGCAAGCTGATTTATCTCATTGTCTCCATCCTGATCGCCGCTCTCAGCCTATTAAGTATTGGAGCAAACATTATCTAACAGCAGAAAAATGGCGTTGAGTTTTTTCTCAACGCCATTTTCTTTATCCAGTTATCAGACTTGCGCGCTCTTTGTATTCGGCAGCCAGTTCCTCCGGTGAAAGGATCTTCATCTGTCCGGCAAACTGGAACAGCCAGCCCCAAAACACCGGGCTGGTTTGCACCTTCACTGTCGCCACGCACTTATGCTCGCCGGAGCGGATCATCTTGGTACCCTCACCGAATTTGTCGAATACCGTGCCGATCAGCTCATTGGAAAACTCGATGACCAGATCGTATACTTCACCCGCATACATCTTGAACACCTGCTCTGTGTAGTCCGCAATATCCGCTTTCAGAGCGATGGCGGTGTCCGTGATGGGGTCATCCAGCACCGACACGGAATCCATCCGGTCCACCCGATAGGTAGAGGTCTTTTCATGACGGGAGCTGTAACAAAGCAAGTAATAATTGTCCTCGTTGAACACCAGCGCAATGGGCTCTACCACATAGCGGTGTCCATCCCGGCGGTATACCTTGCTACCGGTTTCGTCCAAGGTGAAATAGCGGAACAGAATTTTCTTCTGCTGGGAGATCGCCTGCTCCAGTGCATCCACATTGTAGAAGATATGCTCGTTGCTGTGCTTAGTGGTCTTGAAATTGACGATGTTGCTTTTCAAAATCTCCGCCCGATGGCTGCCACCCAGCTCCGCGATCTTTTCCAGCAGCTCGGCGGTCTTTTTCTCCGTAATGAAGCTGGCGGCCTGCACCGCATCCATGAGAATCTTCAGCTCCGGGACACTGAAGCTGCGATCTTCCACATAATAACCCTTTTCGTGACCCACCGTGGTGTCCATGATCTCGTAGCCCTGCTCGTTGAGCAGGGCGATATCCTTGCTCAACGTTCTGCGGTCGCAGATGATGCCCATTTCGTCCAGACGGGCGCAGATCTGGTTGGTGGTCATGGGATGTTGCTCGTCGGTATCCAGCCGCAGCAGCTCCAGCAGCTTGAGAAGCTTGATCTTGCGGTAGTTATCCTGTGCCATTTTTCGTCCCCCTTGCTGTACTGTCCGTATCATACCACGCCAAAAAGCAAAAATCAACGCCTATCTGTCATGAAACTATGACAGATAGGCGTTCGTCGTTCAAAACCTCTTGCAAGTGCAGTGGGGATACAATAGAATACAATTAAAGGAAGTGATACCAATGAAACGCTTGCTCATTATGATGGGGATATCGCATCCCTTATTCTCAGCGTTGCGACTATCATTTTCATTCCGGCCACACAGAAGAGACCCCGGATGTGGTGGATTTTGAGGAGGAATACACATGGAAAAAACAACAGTAACTAGCAGATCCATGCAGAAGCGACTGGAATCCGTTCTGCAAAACGCACTGGATCTGTTAGAAGCAGATGACGGCAAATCCTTCGAAGAGAAAAAGGCAGCTGTAATCCAATTGTTGACAGGCAAAGGGAATTCCGTGCTTGTGAGGAAGCTGCCGTACATCACTGTCACAGAAAAAGGCGCAGCTCAGATTCAGGAAACCTTCTGGCATTTTGGTGAAGTGATTGAATTACCTGACGAAACTGCATTGCGGAAAGTGCGCAATGTGGATCGAGAGGGATTTCTTGCTCTGCAACGTTGTTATTCACCCACACCAGCCCTGTTGGAACATGAATCCTATCAAAACATGCTGTGGGGTAAACATACTGCGCAAAAATCACTGATGCTGTCCATATATAAACATGGTGAATATGTTGGCTATTGCGGGATTCAAGATCTCTCAAAGAACATCTGGGAAATCTCCATTGAATTGCTGCCAGAGAGCACAAAGCAAGGCATCGGCTCTGTGTCAATTCCTGCGATGCTCGACACAATACGGGATCGTTTAGGTAAGACGGAATACCGAATCAGAATCGAACCGACCAATCACGCAAGTCAACGGCTATTTGAGAAGCTAGGTGCTGTTCCGAACGGTATATCCGAACTATGGGTACACGATCGGGAGGATTTGGATCAACTGGAGAATGAAAGCCCGCAGCTGATCGATGATGCACTCATCTTTGTCGCGAAGAAGTTTTCGGTTGAACCCCGCACACTTTTGAGCCACGTTCTTGAATACAAATTGACGTGGCGCTGATATCTAGCACGATCCAAAAGGCCGCAATGAATCGTACAGTTCACTCAAATGATCATACTTCCTGCGGTTACTTGGGTGTTCTTGTTTGTAATGGACATCAAAACACCGGCAAAAGCGCGGCGTGGGTGTGCGTTGGGGGAATGTCGCAAAAACGGGAGTCAATCCAATCACCAATGAGGAAGTAACCACCTACCGCAGAGGGCTGCAGGTTGAATACGACCTTCCCCGGGGGCAGGAATACGCACAGTTTATCGCTGCATTGCTGGAGGAGTAACCATGGATCTGCCGCTTAATGATAAATCGCAGCAACTTCTGTATGCACTTATGACCATTCCGCCCGACCTTGCCGCCGCGGAAAAGCTGCTGATGCGGGAAGCCTTTTCCCGCGAGGAGGTCACGAAAACTGCAATTCGCTATGCGGAGGAATGTTTTCTGGACATTGCCGATACGTTTCGGACAAGTCCGGATGATCGTATCAGTTTCACCGGCTTTATGCCGCCGGCGGGTGTCATTCCGGGACTCCACAGCACCTATGTGTACGATGTGGTCAAATTTCTGCTGGCGTACGGATTAGACCCGAATGCAATCATCGATGAGGACAATATTATGGAGATGCTGCTGTATGTGGACAACGAATATGTAGCAGCGGATACCATAGCATTGCTACTGGAGCACGGCGGCAATCCGAATCTGATTGTAGATGGAGAATCCATTTTCCACCAAATCGACTTTGGCATTTGGTTTGATGCGGTGGAGCTGTATATCCGCTGGCGGTATGATGCATGGGTGCATATCTGGATGGTGCTGCTTGCCTATGGCTGCGAAAATTCCGGTATTCAGGTATTTCGGGAGTACAATTCGGATGCTATGTTTGATCTAAAAAAACTCAGAGATCACCGCAATTATTACTACGGTCTATCCTACAAAAACGGCGACCGAGTGATCCATATCTACGATAAAAAGACCTTCTGGGAAGTTGCAAGGGGATTGCTATGAAAACAGGAATGCTTTACTACCCCAATGGCCAAGTGCGTTTTATCGGTCGGTATGATGATACGAAACTGGACAAAAACGGGCAGCCCTATATTTTCTTTGCCGGGGTAAAGTTCCGGGAGGACGGAACACTGCACAGTGAGGGAATTTTTCAACAAGGCGGCCTTTACTACGGGCGCTTGTATTATCCTTCCGGAAAACTGAAGTTTATCGGTCAATTCAATGACAAGCACGGAACCATCACCGGTCGCAAACCGGAAGGCTATTATGGCCCCAGTTATCCGGTGAATGGTACATTTTACGCCGAAGACGGAAGCATACTTTACCGGGGCGCATTTCAAATTCAAAAGCAAGGAAGTATTGGATATCCTAAAGTTGTTGTTCCGGAAGGTTTTGGTTCTTTAACATAAGCAAAAGGAGAAGCGTGTATGCCGCGGGTAAGCCGTAATTATCAGCATCAGGATTTTTCGCATCTGCTTACACCGCAGCAGGTGCATGATGAACCTAAAACTAAAAAGCAAAAACAGCCAGCGGTCATTACACCTGAAAAGCGCCGCCGCGACAGCCTGATGGCCAACCGCAAAATGCGCTATATTCTGTCCCATACAGGCAAGATCCACGATCGGGACTGTCCACACGCAGTTCAGATTCCGGACGACGCTTTCGATATGTGCGAAGATTATCCCAACGGTAGATATGTTTGCTTTGTCTGCTATCGAAAAGCTCTGGTGCGCAAGGGGCTTGCCCTGGATCAAACCAAATACATAGATGCCGCTATGCGAATCTTTCATGAAGTCGGTGCCACCAACAGCGACCTGAATATGCTGTTTCTCAAATACGCCGCACAGATTTACCGCATTGAGACGGACTCTGTGTACCTGAAAGTGAACGAGGATTGCTGGATCATCAAAACCGCTACAAATGGATGTATGCTCTATCATAACAATTACCAGGTGTTAGACGACTTTCAGCGACTGATGGAATCCGGTTTTCATCCGCAGGCCGATCGGGTTATTACCTTCCGGAATGCTTTAATCACCATGTGCCAGTACACCTGGGAAGGGCATATTCAGGCCATGGAAGCCAAGCGCAAGGTGCAGCGTCAGGAAGCTCTCCGCCAGCGACTATCCTCGCTCAGCGGTCATCAAATGACAACCAGGCTCTCTGTGTTTTTCCGCTACTTTCTGCTTGCGGTACCCGCAAATTATCCGGAGCAATTACCTTGCCGCACGATCAAAAGAGAAGTTCACCAATTCGGCGACCTGTGTCTGTGCAGAGTTCCAAAGTGGAAATCGGATACCATCGATGCGATTGAAAATAGCATCAAAACATACTGTGTCGAAAATGAGTGTCTTGATTACGAACAATTATGTACGCAGAGCTTTTCCGACGCAAAGGAGGTCATCTAAATGTCCGGACAATTTGAAGATAGATACCACTACAATGGCGCAAACTATTCGATAATCAAACGGAATCCTTGGAAATGCTTCGACCCAAAAGAATACGGCTTAAGTCCAGATGGGAACTGCTGTTCTGCTTGTTGGGATGGATACTACTGCGATTTTGCCATTCTTGATAACCGCTTGCTTTTACAGAACCTTTACGTACAAACTACGGATGATCATTATCCCACCATCGCCGGAGTCGCTGTGCAAAGTCCGGACCATCCTTGGGAGTTCCCCGTATATCGAAATCTTTATATTCCGATTTCATGGACCGGCAAAGTTCTTGCAGGTGACGGCTTCATAAAAGAGCATTATGCCCACCTGGGATATCAGCGCATTTGGGCATATCAAAGGATCAAAGAATTCACCTTTATGGACGGAAATCTAATTGAAGTCAACGACCTCAGCGAGTTAGGCGAACAGCTTCGCCCTCTTGCTCCTAAACAGGATTTCTACGGGCTTTGGGAGTACAAGAAAGCTGCTCCCATGGAGCAATACCGCAGCGCTTGGTGGGCGAAATAAGGGTTTGTCCTATAAAGATGGCGACCGAATAATCCGTATCGTTGGTAAAGAAAACGGATACGATTTGTTATCCTCCATGGGGCCGTGAAAAACATCTGATTTTAACCACAAGTTGAATGACAAACTTGACATCGTGTGATATACTACTCACGGAGACCAAGAACAACTACTTTTACAGAAAGGAAATCGACCATGAGAATCACCGCTTCTGTTATGTCCTATAAGAACGAATGTAAAGCCATCTTCTTTAGTGAAGAATATGGCTTTGCGAAGCACGCTCATTTTCAGGATAAGCAGAATCGGTATGGCATGATCTCCTAGAGTCGATCCAGGCGTCATCCTATCTGAATTATTGAAGCCGCTTGTCTTGAGTGAGACAAGCGGCTTTTTGCGTCCACTTACGGTAAAATAATTCAGAACAGGAGGTGTATGAGATGAACATCCCAACCATTGATCTGGCACAGACCGGTGCCAACATAGTTTCTCTTCGGAAGGCAGCGGACCTATCTGTTGCCGACATCCAGATGGTCTTCGGGTTCAATTCCCCGCAGGCCATCTACAAGTGGCAGAACGGCACAGCCCTTCCCACTGTTGATAATCTGATTGTTCTTGCGGCACTGCTCAATGTCCGAATTGATGATATTCTCGCTATAAACTAAAAGCGGAGGATCGCTCCTCCGCTATATGGTCCGCTCGTCTAAACGGTCAGATATGCGCCCTTTCAAGGCTGTAATGCGCGGTTCGAGCCCGGTGCGGATCACCACGAAAAAGAAACAGAGGGCATAGAGACACCCCCCGCAAAACGGGTCGACGGCCTCTCGCTCTGTTTCAAGAGGCATTTTACCTCGTATATGAATAAAAGTCAACATTTGGAACCGTAGCTCAGTAGGTAGAGCGCCAGACTGAAGATCTGGGCGTCGCTGGTTCAACTCCAGCCGGTTCCACCAAAAGAAACGACAGCTTTCGGCAGAAAGTTGTCGTTTTCTTTTGTTCTATTCTCTTTTCATTCTTCACTATTCTCTTTTCTCTAAAGAAGCTGTCGTTTCAGAGAAAAGGTAAGAGAAGAGAGAAAAGAAATGGTATCCCCTTCGGGGATGGATTCAAAATTTGATTTTCGGTAAATGGTATGCATTTATTGGTTAACATTGCTAAGCAGAACCGGCTTGATTGACTTTGATTATTTACCACGCCTGTCGCTTGCGGAAGAGATAAAGCGAATGTTGATTGCATCGCTGAATACCGCAAAGAATAAAAATATGTGAGGGTTCGAATCCTAAAGCAAGACAGCTCTAATGTAGTATGTTTACAATATGGGTCAGGCATCGCACTGTAAATACAACGGATATACATTTTTGCGGACAATCAGATATCAATTTCCGTTTTGAAGAAACGCTCCTGGAAGGATACCTTTGCCATGATTTCATCGGCAGTAAAGGACGCATTCTCCGGAGCGACCACCCATTTATCCTCCAAATCGTCCAGTCTGTGGATAACGGCGATGACCTTGCCCGTAAATTCCGCCAGCGGCTCGTCCACGCCAAGGATATACGCATCCTGCTCCTCCCCGTCCGGTGCCATCACGCCCGGGATATAGCCGTAATTGACGGCGTAATAAATATCCTTGTGCTTGGGATGATAGCTCCCCAAAGGCCTGTCCACGATTACTTTTACACTATTGCCAATCATGGTGTCCACCTCCTCAAGTTCCGCTTTACTGGCCCATTATATCACAGCTAGGAAATATTAGTAAATCTCCCGTATGATTACGAGCCGGGATTTCTCCCGGCTCGTAGCAACTGTTCGACATGTCGAAATTTGGATTAGTATGTAATAGATATTACCCTGTACAATCCATGATCAACAACTTCATACCTCTGAATATACAAATCGTCTTTTTTATACCCCGACCACGATTCATCACTGTAATATTCAAATTCTTTCATATACTCATAAATCTCGTTTTCTAATTGTGCCTCTGATTTGAAGGAATAGAAACTTGCAACAGTAAACCCTGATTCCTTGTGAAAATACGAATATTTAGGTATAAAGATTTCTTGACCCTGAATTCCGACATAGGTATCCTTAAAAAACGTTTTGTTAGTAATGAATGCAGTTGAAACAGTGACTAGAAAAAGCAACACCAACAAACAGATAGTTGTTTTAACAGTTGTTTTGATTATAGTCGTGTTTCTTGTTTTTCTTTTTAAGTACTCAGAGTATTCAACCAGCAATTCCGGTTCAACCAAAGGTTGTGACGACGGATCAGGACGATTTTCTAAATCATTGATTGCTTCGCCCTTTAGCAGTTCGTTTACAGAAATGTTTATTGCGTTGCATAATGGTTCAAACAAAGAAACATCCGGCATTGTTTTGCCGTTCTCCCACCTGCTTATCGATTTATTTGTTACACCGAGTTTTTCCGCAAGTTGCGCTTGTGTAAGTTTTTGCTTTTTCCTACATTCAGCAATGAATTTTCCTATTTTTTCTTGTTCCATAATTGCCCATCCTTTCATAGCATCATAACAAATTATACGGTATTTGATATGAAATTTACAGGACAGAAACTGAGAATTGGCCACAGCCAAGTTCACCTAACAGTATTTTCGTGCAAATCGATTGCTTGTCAATTCTCCGCAATCCCGCAAGCCAGTTCAAAGGCCCTTTCTTCTCTCTTAAAACAGCGCCACAACCCCTGCAACAGCGGCGGCGATGAGGGGGTGGAACAGGAGGGTGGCGGTCCATTTGACGATTTTCGTTTTGACGGGGATGTAGGGCATCAGATCCTCCGTGCCGGGGATGATCCATGCCTTGGTCCTCTCTACCCAGTACCAGTCGATGAAAAAGCGGTCAAAAATACCCATGATCCACAGAATCACCGACATCTGCCAGAAGCCCTCCCAAAAACCCACAGCGCCGTTGATGCCGTAAACCATCAGTGGTGTCAGAATCAGCACCGGGGCGTACAGGGCAATGCAGGTAATTACCATGGTCTTTTTGATTTTTGCCTTGGTGGTCAGCCCCAGCTCCACCACACGTTGCTGTACGTCATCCTCATAAAACACCACCAGCCCCACCGGGCCATTGGCAATGCCGATGACGCAGACCATCAGCAAAACGAAACACATCACAATTCCTTCGATTAACAGTAACATCACGATTCCTCCTTTTTCTATATTGTAGCGTTTTTCAGAGGAAAAGTAAATAGCAAAGCAACGCCGCCCGAGGGCGGCGTTGTGTCATTCAAATTCCTGTATCATGCGGACATGGGGGATGCCGTCCTCCATATATTCATAGTCGGTGCGGACAAAGCCCACCTTTTCATAAACCGGGCAGGCGTAGGTCTGCGCACCGATGATCAGCCGTTTGGCGCCGAACCTTTCCCTGGCAAGGGCGATGCCCTCCTGCAGCAGCCGGGTAGCCAGTCCGCAGCGGCGCTTCATAGAGATCACTCTGCCCAGGGACGCATCCTCGTACAATGTATTTTGCGGCAGCACCCGAAGATACGCCCGGATGCCATTCTCATCCTGCAGCCAAAGGTGGTAGGCATAGGGATCCCAGCCGTCAATGTCCTGATAGGGGCAATTCTGCTCCACCACGAACACGGCGTTACGCAAACGGTAGATCTCCATCAATTCTTCTGTTGTCAGCTCGCTGAAATGCTTGACAATTCGTTCCATTTCCATGGTTATCCCCCTGCCTGCAATAATAAACCTTTCCCCTACAAAAGTCAATCCAGAATTCTGCCATCGGTGGAAATGGTCACCACCTGCCAGGGGATGAACTTTCCGCTCTCCTGCAGGGCACGCTTTGCGGCGTTCTCGATGCCGCCGCAGCAGGGTACCTCCATACGGACGACGGTCATGCTCTTGATATCATTATTTGCGATGATCGCCGTCAGCTTTTGAGCGTAGTCCCCCTCGTCCAGCTTAGGGCATCCAATCAGCGTGATGCGGTTGCGGATGAACTTCTGATGAAAATCCCCGTAGGCGTAGGCAGTGCAGTCCGCTGCGATCAGCAGATCCGCTCCATCAAAATACGGGGCATTCACCGGAACCAATTTGATCTGTACAGGCCATTGCCGGAGCTGTCCGGAAGGATGCCGCGGTACATCGGGGCTCGGCTCGATGGCTTTCGACATGGTACCGGGGCAGCCGCAGGGTAATTTGGCAGTCTTTTTCTCCGCCTGGGCTTTCTTCACCGCCGCCTCATCGTAAGCGGGAGCCTCCCGTTCCTCAAAGGAAATGGCATCCACCGGGCAGGCAGGAAGACAATCTCCCAAGCCGTCACAGTAATCCTCACGGGTCAGCTTTGCCTTGCCGTCCACCATTTCAATGGCTCCTTCGTGGCAAGCCTTGGCGCACAAGCCGCAGCCGTTGCATTTATCCTCATCGATTCGAATAATTCTTCTAAGCATACTGTTACCTCCAGATTTTTTACGGCCTTATTCTACAGCAGATCCCAAACCAAAACCGTGAGAAAGTCACAGAAACCCGATGGCGCAGATTTTTTTGCAAAGACTATTTACATTTCGCCCCAGGTAATGGATAATACATATTAAGAATCAAGGAGGTATGCGATATGTCTGCATTGGTGATGGATCCCAAGAGAAAGGCGACTCTGGATGCCGGCTTTGCGGCGGCATTCGGCTGTCAGCCGGTGCGCTATTTCTCCGCCCCGGGACGGACGGAGATCGGTGGCAACCACACCGACCATCAGCGTGGACGTGTGCTGGCGGCGGCGGTGAATCTGGATACAGTGGCAGCAGTACGCCCCAACGGCACCGATACCATTCGGGTCTTGTCGGAGGGGTATCCCATGTACCGGATCAACGTGGCGGAGCGCAACCCCGTTGCCACTGAGATCAACAGCACCCCGGCGCTGATCCGGGGCGTTATGGCACGGTTTTGGGAGCTGGGCTGCCGGGTCGGGGGCTTCGATGCCTACTGTATGTCCACGGTTTTGCCCGGTTCGGGTCTCAGCTCCTCCGCTGCCTTTGAGGTACTCATGGGCACCATCATCAACCAGCTTTTCTTTGACGGAAGGGTCAGTCAGCCGGAAATCGCCAGGATCGGGCAGTATGCGGAAAATGTGTTTTTCGGCAAGCCCTGCGGTCTGATGGATCAGACCGCTTCCGCCGTGGGCGGACTGGTGACCATCGATTTTTGCGATAAGGATCGTCCGGATATCCGACCGGTGGACTTTGATTTTTCCGCCTGCGGTCATGGGCTTTGCATCATCGACAGCGGCGCCGACCATGCGGATCTGACCGAGGAATATGCCGCCATCCCCGGAGAACTGAAGTCCATTTGTGCCTATTTCGGCAAAGAGGTGCTGACGGAGGTTCCGGAAGCGGATCTCTACGCCGCCATCCCCCAGCTTCGGAAGCAATGCGGCGACCGTGCGGTGCTTCGTGCCGTCCATGAATACCGGGAAAACCGCCGGGTCAGCGAGCAGGTGGCGGCGCTGGAAAAGGGCGATTTTGATAGCTTTTTGAAACTGGTCAAGGAAAGCGGTCACTCCTCCTGGATGTATTTGCAGAATGTGATCCCGACGGGCTGCACCAGGCACCAGGATATGGCGGTGGCGCTGGCGCTGTGCGAAAAATATCTGGATGGGCGTGGCGCTTTCCGGGTCCACGGCGGCGGCTTCGCCGGTACGGTGCAGGCCTTCGTGCCGTTGGATATGCTGGAAACATTCCGGGCAGGAATCGATGCTGCGCTGGGAGAAGGCGCTTGCCATGTGCTGCGCATCCGTCCTCAGGGCGGTGTGGAAATACAATAAAAACATGGACACCGGTAACCCCGGTGTCCATGCTGAGCGTGTCAAAAAAGCGGTGTCATTCCGAGCCAGTGCGCACACTGGCGTGGGAATCCCCGAGTTTTCCGAACTTTTTTAGTCAAAAAACCAGCATTTCACTCCTATTTAGGGGATTGTCACACCAGTGACATCGGTCACTGGTTCGCAATGACAGGTTTTTTGACTGTCTGCACATGGACACCGGTAACCCCGGTGTCCATGCTGTTTAATTCTGTCATCGGTGGAGATGGATCCGCAAACCACGAGAAAGTCACAGAAGCTAAACGAGAAATTGCTCAGCATATTGCCTTGCTTGGGTATTTCGGGTGTAGACCACATGGAACGGGTGGGGCGCTGTGATGCCATCCACGGTGAAGGTGCCAATGCGGCTCTCATCCGCCACCACCGAGCGGTACAAAAAGCTGATGCCCACACCGGCAGCCACCAGTTCCTTGATGGAAACGAAGCTGCTGATGGAAACCTCCCTTTTGAAATCCTCCAGCCCATAGCCCTGGGCGTGGAGCCGTTCCTCAAAAATGCGCCTTGTGCCGGAGCCATCCTCCCGGACGATGATGGTTTCCTGCAGCAGCTCTCCTATGGACAAGTGCCGCCCGTTCAAGGGACTGTCCTTCGAACAGATCCCCACAAAAGGCTCCATCCTAAGCAGGTAGGAATCGTATTTCGTTTTGCTGAAGGTGCCCTCTATGACAGCGAAATCCAGTTGGTTTTCGTCCAGCATCTGCAGCAAGTGCTTGGTATTGTCCACCACAAGAGAAAGCTCATGACCGGGGTCAAGCAGATAATCCTTGATCGCATCCATAAGCACATAGTCGCCAATGGTCTTGGTGGCGCCGATGCGCAGCCGCAAGCGCTTCATGTCCGCAAGCGCCAGCTGCAGCTCCTGAAACTGATACTGCTGGGAAATGGCGTACCGCTCCAAAAGCAGGCACTTCTCCGTTTTGTGCAGGGCGTGACCGTCGTAATAAAACAGCTTGGTCTGCAGCGATTGCTCCAAGGCCTGGATCTGCTTGGTGACCGCCGGCTGGGAAAGATGCAGCCGCTGTGCAGCCAGCCGGTAGTTCATCGTTTGGCAGAGTGTCAGAAAGGTATGCAGCTTTGGATCCATATAGTCACCTCATAATTTTTAGGAATCGACTTATTCCATATAATAACTTCATTTTATCATACTTTCATGGTAAAATAAAGAAAAAATTTTAAATTGTGCCTGTAAATGATTGTTTATATGAGCAACGCCATCGTAGGGCAAGGGCATGCCCTTGCCGTCTGCGGCTGTAAGCCGCAGAGCGGCGCTTGCGGCGCAAAGGCTCCCTTGTGCAAAGGGAGCTGTCGAAAATCGGCTCTTCGGAACCGATTTTTGACTGAGGGTTTGTTTGCTGTTACCTTATATTTTTCCGTTTTTGAATTGATGCCGTGTTACAATCCCTCCGACCTCGCTTACGCTCGGCCACCTCCCTTTGCACAAGGGAGGCGTTCGCCTTCGGCGACGGGGAGGGCATGCCCTCGCCCTACGAAGATAAACAATCATTTACAATTCCAGCACTGTATCCAACTGCGCCAGGGATTCGATTTCGTGATCGATGCGCACGCCCTCCCGGCGCTCCCAATGGTTGGGATTGATCCAGCAGGTGGCAATACCGGCGTTGGTGCCGCCTTGCATATCGGAGCCCTGGCTGTCACCCACGATCATCGCCCGTTCCTTCACAAAGCCGGGGATCTGGGCGAAGCAGGCGTCAAAAAACTCCACCGAGGGCTTATTGTGTCCAATTTCATAAGATATGAAGATCTTTTCAAAATAGTGGGAGATCCCGGCGCTTTTCAGCCGTCCGTACTGCACCGGGGGATTGCCGTTGGTCACCAGGAACAACCGGTATTTTGCCGCCAAGCGCCTGAGCATCTCCTCGGCACCGGGCAGAAACTGATGCCCCTGGGACAGATATTCCACATAGGTATCCGCACAAGCCAAGGCATCGCCGGTCATTCCCAACTGTTCAAACAGCACATGGAATCTGCCCACACGCACCTGTTCCCGATCCAGCTCGCCGGTTTCCAGCCGCCGCCAGTGATCCCAGTTGATTTGGCGGTACAGCGCCACCACCTCATCGGTGGGCTCGATGCCGAAATCCACGAAGGTGCGGCGAATGGCCTGATCCTCCGCCCACCGGAAATCCAAAATGGTATCGTCCAAATCCAAAAGCAGAAACTCAACCATTTTTTCTTCTCCTGCAAATCTCATTGGCAATGGCGGCAAACTCCGGGATGCCCAGAGTTTCGCCACGGACATTTTCATTGAAGCCGCAGGCAGCGATCACCTGAGCTGCCCCCTCCTTGCCCAGCTCCGGGAAGCCGGATGACAGACCGTTGCTCAGCTTCTTGCGCCGCATGGCGAAACTGGCCCGCACCGTCCGGAAGAAAATATCCTTGTCCTGAATATCCCAGGGGCGCTCCTTGCGCACCCGCAGGGTGATCACCGCCGAGGTGACCTTGGGCTGAGGCAGGAAACAATGGGCAGGCACGTCAAACAGCAGCTCCGGCTCCGCGTAATACTGGCAGAAAACCGTGAATGCGCTGTAATCCGCCGTACCGGGCTTTGCGGCGATCCGCTGGGCCACCTCCTTCTGCACCATCACCGTCACTGCCTCGAAGCATTCTGCCTCCAGCAGCGCCGTGAGGATGGGCGAGGTGATATAGTAAGGAAGATTGGCGCAGGCCATGGGGCGCAGACCGGGGAATTTCTCCTCCACCAGTGAGCGGATATCCCGCTTCAGCACATCGTCCCAAACGATCTGCAGATTGTCAAACTCGCCTACGGTGAGCTTCAAGATCGGCTCCAACCGCCGATCCACTTCAACAGCGCAGACCTTCCCTGCCCGCTTGCAAAGCTGCTGGGTCAAGGGCCCGATGCCCGGACCGATCTCCAGCACACCCACATCCTCCCGAACGCCGGAATCCTCCGCAATCTGTTCCGGAACCCAGGAGGCAATGAGGAAATTCTGCCCCTTCGCCTTGGAAAAATGGAAGCCATGCTCCGCAAGCAAGGGCTTCATCACTTGAATATCACATACATTCAGCATAAAAACCGCCTTTCTTCCGTTACTATAACAGAAGAAAGGCGTTTTTGCAAGAATTATCCGAGGAAGTAGACCCAGCAGTCACGAACACCGAAGGTCAGCGCCTCGTCACGGGTTTCGTAGAACAGGTCCAGGCGCTTGTTCTTGATATCGCCGCCGCAATCCTCAGCGGTGGAAACGCCGTAGATGTAGGCGCCATCCTTGGTGACGATATACATACGGGTGCCGTAGGGGATGTAACGGGGGTCAACCGCAACCACGCCCACACGGGTGGGGGTGCCGGTGGAGGTCCACTCACCGCCCTCGCAGGTGCGGCAGTAAGAAGTGGCCTTGTAGGTATCCACATGGGTGTAGGTCAGAACCTCGCCGGTGGGGGTGATGATCACGCCGTCACCGATGATGGGCTGGGTGCTGGTGGGCTTGCCGTTGCCGGTGCCGACCGCGATCACTCTGGTCACGGGCTCGGTGATGACCTCATCGGTCAGCAGCTCCCGCTCCGTTTCCTGACCGTCCACATAGACCACCTTAGCGGTGCGATGACGCTGACCCTCAGCGCCCTCGTTGAGAACCACCTGCTCGCCGGCAGGCAGCAGATCGGTCTGCTGATACTCCACCTCAAAGGGGATCGCCACGGTGTAGCTGTCGGTGGATTCCACGGTGGTGTGGATGCTCAGGCTCATGCCGTCGGTCAGTGCCATATCCATAGGATGGGACACAACAGACTGCTCCTGCAGGGAGATCTCCAGACGGGTGAACAGCTCACCCACGGTCTCGCCGTAGGAGATCACCTCAATGACCTCACCACAGTTATTCACGGTAACCTTCATGCCCCGGTGGACAGTGATGCCTTTAATATCGTCGCCGGTGAGGGTAACGTAGGTATCCACCTCGCCGAGCTGAAGACCAGCTTCGTCAAGGACAGCTTCGGGGTTCGTTTCGTAGGTGGTGTGCACGATCACCTGCTCGCCATCTGTGATAACGTAGGTGTTTTTCGCCATAACCGCCTGGGACAGGATCGTCACCGCGCATACAACACACAGGGTCAGCGCGACGAGTCGAAGAATCAGAGCGTTCTTCTTGAAAATCGTTTTCATAATTTGCATGGTAGGTACCTCCTTTCAAAGGTATGCAGAGAATGAGCCGAAAATTCGGCATGTGTTACAGATGTTACAATGGAGTTACAATTTGTATTGACAAATGCATGTCGGAATGCATTATAACATTTTTTATGAAAAAGTCAAGCTTTTTTTACAAAAACAATAAATTCGGCAACTTTTGCGCAAATTATGTCAATCAAATGTTAATCATTTTATGTAAACATTCACTCAAAATATACTCCCGTTTGTGCACAATGACCACAATTTGTAGTATTTTGTTACTTTTTCGTTTACATAAAAACTTTTTTATGTTTTTATGTGTTACGAAACCTTTTTCTTCGGATTTTTTCGTATTTTTTCCTTGCATACCATAGAAATTAGCATTGACACTCCCGGAAAATTGTGCTACACTCAACGAAGAAAAGCTGTGACGAAGACATGCGCTTCCGGAAAGATTCTCAGAGAGGCTGCCGCTTGGTGAAAGGCCGCCGTAACCCTGCCGTGAGCGATACCACTTCCGAGCCGCAGGTTGGAAATAGCCTGCCGGGTGCGCCCGTTATTGCGTCAATGAGTGGTGGTTTTATGTAAACCGCAACCAGGGTGGAACCGTGGAATACTTTGTATCCCACCCCTGATTTATTCGGGGGGTGGGGATTTTTTTATCCTTCGCACACCTCGTAGGGGGCGATGCCCACATCGCCCCATGATGATACCGTATGCAAATTGGGCCGATGTGGGCATCGGCCCCTACGACATTAAGGAGGAACCTACTATGGAAAACGAAAACCTGTACACCTTTCAAAACCCGGAATACCGCAAGACCTTCTGGCACACCTGCTCTCACATCATGGCCCAGGCCGTGAGGCGGCTGTGGCCTGAGGTGCAGCTTGCCATCGGCCCTGCCATCGACGAGGGCTGGTACTACGACTTCGATGCCCCCTTCTCCTTCACCCCCGATCACCTGGCGCAGATCGAGGCGGAGATGAAGAAGATCTGCAAGGAACGCATCCGCCTGGAGCGCAGCGAAAAGCCCCGCAGCGAGGCGATCGCTTACATGGAGAGCCTCAACGAGCCTTACAAAGTGGAGCTGATCAATGATCTGCCGGAGGATGCCGTCATTTCCTTCTACACCCAGGGCGACTTCACCGATCTGTGTGCCGGTCCGCACCTGGATCACACCGGTCGTGTCCGTCACAACGGCTTCAAGCTGACCAAGTCCTGCGGCGCTTACTGGCGTGGCGACTCCAGCCGCAAGATGCTGCAGCGGATCTACGGCATCGGCTTCCCCTCCAAGGACGAGCTAGACGAGTATCTGAAGCGCCAGGAGGAGGCTCTGAAACGGGATCACAACAAGTTGGGCCGTGAGTTGGAGTTCTTCACCACCGTCGAAGAGATCGGTCAGGGTCTGCCCATCCTGCTGCCCAAGGGCGCACGGGTCATCCAGACCCTGCAGCGCTGGGTGGAGGACGAGGAGCAGAAGCGTGGCTATCTGCTGACCAAGACCCCCTTGATGGCCAAGAGCGATCTGTACAAGATCTCCGGCCACTGGGATCACTACCGGGACGGCATGTTCATCCTGGGCGACCCCGAGGACGAGACCAAGGAATGCTTCGCGCTGCGTCCCATGACCTGCCCCTTCCAGTATCAGGTCTACCTGAATCGTGCCCGGTCTTACCGTGACCTGCCCATGCGTTTGGGCGAAACCTCCACCCTGTTCCGCAACGAGGACTCCGGCGAGATGCACGGTCTGATCCGTGTCCGCCAGTTCACCATTTCCGAGGGTCACCTGGTACTCCGCCCCGATCAGCTGGAGGAGGAGTTCAAGGGCTGCCTGGAGCTGGCTAAGTACTGCCTGGATACTGTGGGTATGCTGGAAAACTGCTCCTTCCGCTTCAGCCAGTGGGATCCTGCCCGTGCCGGCATCAAGTACGAGGGTACCGCCGAGCAGTGGGAAGAGGCACAGCGTGTCATGGGCAACATCCTGGACAACCTGGGTGTGAAGTACGAAATTGGCATCGACGAGGCCGCGTTCTACGGTCCCAAGCTGGACATTCAGTACAAGAATGTGTTCGGCAAG
>JAZNRS010000054.1:0-2601 GCA_045590815.1 Faecousia sp. | reverse complement strand
CTCCCTTTGCACAAGGGAGCCTTTGCGCCGCAAGCGGCGCTCTGCGGCTTACAGCCGCAGACGGCAAGGGCGGTGCGTCGCGCAGCGAATTCAAATCAAAATGATTGCCGGGGGCAATCATACCTATACAAATCATGCCCTTGCCCTACGATGGCGTTCAATCATTTATCTTACAAACCCTCTTGAAAATCAAAAAAACGGTGTTATAATTATAATGTAAGAATATGGGCTTATTGCCCGAAAATTGGAGGAATGTTATCATGTTCAATGCCATGATCGAAACTTTGAAGGCCAACCCCCGGAAGATCGTCTTCACCGAGGGTCACGACGCCCGTATCCTGGAGGCCACTGCCCGTCTGGTCGAGGGCGGCTTCCTGACCCCCATCCTGGTGGGCAACGTGGACGAAGTCAAGGCCAACGCCGCTAAGGGCGGCTTCAACATCGACGGCGTGGAGATTCTGGATCCCGCTACCTACGAGGGCATGGATGCCATGGTCGAGAAGATGGTGGAGCTGCGCAAGGGCAAGATGTCCGCTGAGGACTGCCGTGCCGCTCTCAGCAAGGGCAACTACTTCGGCACCATGCTGGTGAAAATGGGCTACGCCGACTCCCTGCTGGGCGGCGCTACCTACTCCACCGCCGACACCGTGCGCCCCGCGCTGCAGCTGGTGAAGACCAAGAAGGGTGCCAACCTGGTGTCCTCCTGCTTCATCATGGTTCGTGGCGACGAGAAGATCGCCATGGGCGACTGCGCTATCAACCTGAGCTACGAAGACAGCGTGGACAAGGAAGGCAACGTCACCGTTTCCGCCGCCCGCAAGCTGGCTGAGGTTGCCGTGGAGACCGCCAAGACCGCCAAGGTCTTCGGCATTGATCCCAAGGTCGCCATGCTCAGCTTCTCCACCAACGGCTCCGGCAAGGGCGGCACCGTCAAGCTCAGCCATGACGCCACCATCGTCGCCAAGGAGCTGGATCCCGAGCTGCTCATCGACGGCGAGATGCAGTTCGACGCAGCCGTTGCTCCCGAGGTCGGTCAGCTGAAGTTCCCCGGCTCTCCCGTTGCCGGCTACGCCAACACCTTCATCTTCCCCACCATCGAGGCCGGCAATATCGGCTACAAGATCGCCCAGCGCCTGGGCGGCTTCGAGGCCTACGGCCCCATCCTGCAGGGTCTTGCTGCGCCCATCAATGACCTGAGCCGCGGCTGCAACGCCGACGAGGTCTACAAGATGGCCATCATCACCGCCGCTCTGGTGTAATTTTGCCCATGAGAACCGACCCAAAAGGGTCGGTTCTTTGTCTATCTGCCGATTTTCCGCAGAGGGCTGTTTTTACCCTTGACCATGGGTTTTTGCTATGTTATGATTTTAGAAATATAGGCTCCCCTTTGAGGGGAGCTGTCAGCGAAGCTGACAGAGGGGTGTCACCCCACCGACCCTTCGGGGCACCTCCCCTCAAGGGGAGGCTTAACTCTATCAACTAACATCAGGAGGAGATTCCAATGGCTTACATTTACCCTGAACCCAGCCACACCTTCAGCGAGTACCTGCTGATCCCCGGTTACACTTCCGAGGAATGCATTCCCGACCGTGTGTCCCTGCGCACCCCCCTGGTCAAGTACCGCAAGGGCGCTGAGGAGCCGGCGATCTCTTTGAATATTCCCCTGACCTCCGCTGTTATGCAGTCCGTGTCCAACGACACCCTGGCCATCGCCCTTGCCAAGGAGGGCGGCACCAGCTTCATCTTCGGCTCCCAGTCCATCGAGGACCAGGCCGCCATGGTCGCCAAGGTCAAGGGCTACAAGGCCGGCTTCGTGCCCTCCGCCTCCAATCTGACCCCCGAAAACACCCTGGCTGACGTGCTGGCGCTGAAGGCGAAGAACGGCTTCTCCACCGTGGCCATCACCGAGGACGGCACCCCCAATGGCAAGCTCCTGGGCATCGTCACCGGCCGTGACTACCGGGTCAGCCGTATGGATCCTTCCATGAAGGTCAAGGATTTCATGACCCCCCGGGAAAAGCTCATCACCGGCAACCAGAACACCACTCTGAAGCAGGCCAACGACCTGATTTGGGATAACAAGCTGAACTCCCTGCCCATCGTGGACGAGAACGACCACATGATGTACTTCGTCTTCCGCAAGGACTACGCCTCCCACAAGGCCAACCCCCTGGAGCTGCTGGACAGCCAGAAGCGCTACCTGGTTGGCGCCGGCATCAACACCCGTGACTACGCCACCCGTATCCCCGCTCTGCTGGAGGCCGGCGTGGACGTGCTGGTCATCGACTCCTCCGAGGGCTACACCTGCTGGCAGGAAAAGACCATCAAGTGGGTCCGGGAGACCTACGGCGACACCGTGAAGATCGGTGCCGGCAACGTGGTTGACCGTGACGGCTTCCGGTTCCTGGCAGACTGCGGTGCTGACTTCGTCAAGGTTGGCATCGGCGGCGGCTCCATCTGTATCACCCGTGAGACCAAGGGCATCGGCCGCGGCCAGGCAACTGCTGTTATCGAGGTTGCCGCAGCCCGTGACGAGTATTTCAAGGAGACCGGTATTTACGTGCCCATCTGCTCCGACGGCGGTATCGTTCACGATTACCA
>JAZNRS010000053.1:0-30820 GCA_045590815.1 Faecousia sp. | reverse complement strand
TGCGGCGAAGGGAGGGTCAAGACCCTCCTCTACAAGGAAAACTAAACCGTAGGGGCCGATGCCCACATCGGCCCACGGGCGGGTCGATGCCCCGCCCCTACAAGGTTTTGGGCGGCAGATTGCCGCCCCTACGATGCGCCTAAAGGCGAAGGGAGGGTCAAGACCCTCCCCCACAGGGAAAACTAAATCGTAGGGGCGGATGCCCACATCCGCCCGCGGGCGGGTCGATGCCCCGCCCCTACAAGGTTTTGGGCGGCGGATTGCCGCCCCTACGATGCGCTTGCGGCGAAGGGAGGGTCAAGACCCTCCCCTACAAAGCAATACTGCACGGGCGGGGGATTTGACCCGCCCGTGTGATGTTTAATGGTGATGTGTATGCGTATGGGTATGCGTATGGGTATGCGTATGCGTATGGGTATGGGTATGGATCTTGCACGGCGGAATGGTTTCGTTAGGCGCGTGGATCTCAAGGGTGACGTGGTGGATGCCGTGTTGGTCCATAATGCTTCTAGCCAACTCTTTGACCTTCGCAGGATCGTCCAGAGTGACGATATGGGCTGTCGCCATATGGTTTTCGCCATCCAGGGTCCATATATGCATATGACTGACTGTGATAATTTCCGGTATGCGCAGTAAGCAATCTTCCAATTCATGAACACAGATCCCGGCAGGTACTTTCTCCAGAAGCGGTTCCAGGGTACGGCGCAGGTTTTTGATGGTGGATATCAGAATAAACACGGCGACCGCAATGGACAGTATGGGATCCAGCAGGGCAAAATCGGTAAAACGCATGACGATCGCGCCGATGAGCACAACGATCCAGCCCAATACGTCCTCCAATAAATGAAGATTGACTGCCCTCTGATTTACGGAATGTCCGTCCTTCGTCAGCAGAGCCGCACCGAGATTCACGGCGACGCCGATGACCGCAAAGATGATCATGCCGTCATAATTGATCGGAGTGGGGGAGAAGATCCGCTCGATGGCACGAAGGATCACAAGTCCGGAGCCTACAAGCAAAACGCAGGTGGAAAACAGTCCGCCTAAAACGGACAGGCGATGATAACCGAAGGTGTAGTTGTGGTCTGCCGGACGATGGCTTTTCTTTTCCAGTATTGCGGAAAAACCGATGGTAGCCGCATCCGCCAGATCGTGGATGGCATCGGACAGGATGGCGACACTTCCGGTCACCACTCCGCCTATCAGCTCGAAGATGGCGAAGGACAGATTCAGAATAAAGGCGATAAGCATATTTTTCATAATGACCTCCATTGACTTTTTGTTTTGTACTATGTACAATATATACACAAACATACAAAGTGTTCAATAAAATACTAACCCGTTGACAGTCCTTGCGCAAGGGACAGATCCGGAACCATGTACGATACGGAACAAAAGGAGGAAAATGTATGGATAGACGGCAAAGAAAGAGCCGTGAGGCGATCCTTGTGGCTTTCACCGACCTGCTTGCCCAAAGGCCGCTGCATCAGATCACGGTAGAACAGATCATTCAGAGAGCGGACGTTGGCCGTGCTACATTTTATGCCCATTTTGAAACAAAGGATATGCTGCTGACGGAACTGAACCGGGAGTTGTTTTGCCACATTTTCGACACCACAGATGGGGAAGACCACCGGCACATTTTCGACTGCGCATCCGATGCGGATCCGATTTTGCATCTGTTTGAGCACCTGGGCGAGAATGATCACCAAATTTTGCGGCTGCTGAACGGACCGAGCAACGAGCTATTTATGGAAGCCTTCCGCCGGGAGCTGGAGGCGTTGATCCGCCGGGAGTATGGGTGGGTCGTGGATAAAAGAGCCCGGGAGCTGCCGGAGGATTTTTGGATCCATCACGCCGCCGCGACCTTTGTGCAGACGGTTTCCTGGTGGCTGTCGAAGGGGAAACGGGAAACGCCGGAGGAAATTTGCCGCTATTACTTGCTGGCGCTGAATATTGCGGATGAAAAGTCCACCTCTTGAGGAAAGAGGTGGACTTCTTCTATTGCAAAAGTGCACAAAATGGAACGTTTTAATCTGTACAAAAGGGAAAAAGTGCGCTCGTGGTGGACAAATCTGGGGTTTTGGAGTTGCGATTGGCAATGTTTGGTGGTATTCTTTATGTATTATGAGAGGTATGTATTTTTGTATCCAATTGGGTTTTGACGGGAGGGAGCTGTGTGGTAAATACGCCAATGCCGTACCAGGTGCGCAAGTTCTTTTACCAAAAGGCTGCGGCTTCCCGTTTGCCCATCAGCGGTACCTTTGAGCTGACACCCCGGTGCAATATGAATTGCGCTATGTGCTATATCCGGATGAGTCCGGAGGAAATGCGCAGCCGTGGTCGGGAACGGACGGCGGCGGAGTGGATCGCCCTGGGTAAGACCTGTGCGGAGCTGGGGATGCTGTTTTTGCTTCTCACCGGCGGCGAGCCGTTTCTTAGGCCGGATTTCCGGGAGATCTATACGGAGCTGAAAAAGCTGGGCTTGCTCATATCCATCAATACCAATGGAACCCTGCTCAATGAGGAAACCGTTTCCTGGCTGGCGGAGAATGCGCCCACGAAGATCAATGTAACCGTGTATGGCGGCAGCAACGAAACTTATCACCGTCTGTGCGGACATCCCACCGGCTTTGATACTATGCGCCGGGGCGTGGAGCTGCTGCAGGAGGCGGGGATCTTCGTGAATCTGAATGCCAGTTTTACTAATTATAATATAGAAGACATGGCTTCTATCGCTGCGTTTGGCAAAGAGCATGGACTTTCCATCAACGCCGCTACTTATATGTTCCCACCGGTGCGCAGCGCCAGGGAAGGGAAGTGCGATGAATGCGCCCGGTTTACACCGGAGCAGGCAGGACTTGCCCGGGCGGAGGCGGATCTGCAGCTTCTTCCGGAAGAGGCGCAGGCTATAAGCTACCCAGCGCTGTAATCGTCCAGATCGACGGCGTGGTTCTGAATGCGGAGCTGTACAGCTATGACAGCGCCACCGGCACCATCACTATCCCTGCCAACCGGATCACCGGTAACATTACCATCACTGCCGTTGGTGAGAAGATCCAATACTACGTCGTGGGTACCGATAAGCTCTGCGGCGTTGATTGGATCATCGACGCGCCCAATAAGCTGACGGAGCAGGGGAATGGTATGTACACCATCACCTACGAGCGTGTGGCTGCCGGTGCTTACGAGATCAAGGTTCAGGATACCGCCGGCAACTGGTACTCCGGCTCCGTATCCGAAAACAACTATGTGATCTATACAGATCGCCTCAGCGACGTGGTCATCACTTTCGATGCCAACAACAATGTGATCACCTATTCCACCTCCGCAAGTGTGGTTTCCGTGACACACACCGGCGAGAATGTGACCATGTCCGGTGCGGCATCCGTCACCGCCGGCGAAAGCTACAGCGCGACCCTCACTGCGGCAAACGGCTATGTGCTGCCTGCTTCCGTGCTGATCACTGTGGACGGTGTTCGCATCGAATCCGGCTACACCTATGACCGCAATACCGGCGCCATTACCATCGACGGCAGCGCTGTCAATGGTAATATTGAGATCGCAGCATCCGGTGTTGGCGTGTACAGCGCAACCTACAGCGGCACCAACGCCACCGTCACCGGTTCTGATACCGTCTACTCCGATACGGATCTGGTGGTCTCCGTGGCACCCAACAGCGGCTACATTATGCCTGCTGTGGTGGTGGTTAAGGTAGGGGACACCACCCTCACCGAAGGCCAGTACACCTTCGACCGGGTCGCCGGTACTGTCACCATTCCTGCCGAGTACCTCACCGGCAATGTGCAGGTCAGCGCCACCGGCGATGTGGTTGCATACTACATCGTTGGCGATGAAAGCCTCACCGGTCAGACGGATTGGGCCATGAGCGAAGCCAACCGCATGACCCCCAACGGCGACGGAACCTATTCCATCACCTATCCCAATATCTGGGGCGATACCGACGGTCACTACGAGATCAAGGTCAGAGGCAACGATGGCACCTGGTACTCCGGCTCCAACGATGCGAATAATGATTCCAACTACTGGCTGGTCTTCGACTATCTGGGCAATCTGACCATCACCTTTACCCCCAACAATACCCAGGGCATCATCACCTATGAGATACCGCCTCTGGAGTTTGATGTTACCTTCACCGGCAGCGATGTTACCTTCAGCGGCAACAGCAAGGCGACCACAAAGGAAGCTTACTCTGCTACTCTGACTCCTAAGGCAGGCTTTATGCTGCCCGAGAACATCTCCGTTACCATTGGCGGTGTGGAGCTGACCTCCGGCTACACCTACGACCGGAATACCGGCAAGGTGACCATTGACAAGAATCAGCTCACCGGCAAGGTGGAGATCAAGGCAGATGCCATTGAGAAGGTCTACATTGTGGCAGGTTCTGACGGTCTGTGCGGCAGCAGCTGGGATCCCAGCGACACCAAAAACCAGATGACGCTGAACGATGATGGCACCTACAGCATCATTTACGACTATGTGGAGGCAGGTAACCATCTGTTCAAGGTCACCATGAACGGCGATTGGCTGTGGCCCAGCGAGAACTATGCGCTGAATCTGACCGGTCTGAGCCGTGTTACCATCCATTATAACCCCACCACCGGTGAGGGTTGGGTGGATGTGCAGTCGGTCAGCCCCAAGGAAAAATACGACCGTATGAACGTGATCCCGCTGCCCAGCGACAGCGTGTTCTATGCGGATGTGGCGCTGGTCGACTATCTGAACAACAACCGTGTTATGGGTAATGCCGCAGAAGGCTATTACACCGACAACCAGGGCGAATGGCTGGGTCAGGAGGATGCGGTTTATTCCTACCTGAACAATCTGATCTCCGAGCAGGTCATGAACGCCGGCTATTCCTACCCGCTGTTCTTCGGTCCGCTGCACTTTGTCAAGTCCCGTTACAGTAAGGTAGTCGGCTCCGATGCATGGCTGAGCCTGGGCAACTGGAGCACCGCTGCCAACGTGGCATTCGGTACCTCCAGCGGCGGCACCAATGTTTCCGGTGTTGTCCAGGGCCTGGTGGGCAACCGCCTGGATGCCAACGGCAACCTGATCGATCCGGTCAACGGCACACCGCTGCTGTACTTCAACAAGACTGCTGCCCAGAACTGGACCAACAACGGTCACCGTGTCATGGCTTACTATGACAATCTGAAGTTCCCCTTCAAGAAGACCTACGATGCAGCTACCCGTGTTACCACCTATTCCTACGACTCCGCTACGGATTACGCCGTGTACTACGATTACGAAAATAATCAGCTGTACGCAAGTAATACCTTCGTGGAGGACCAGAAGGGCAACAAGGGCTTCTACCCCTTGAATGAGCCGGATGATCGGGATAACGAGGTCAACAACGGCTTCGGTGCCAAGTTCAGCATCGACTTTACCGTGGGCGACAAGGGCGTGCTGGCCAACGGCGAGCCCGTGACCTTTGAGTTCACCGGTGACGATGATGTGTGGGTGTTCATCGACGGCGTGCTGGTTCTGGATATGGGCGGCGCCCATGCCAAGGCCAACGGCAAGATCGATTTCTCCACCCTCACCGCTACCGTTGCCAATGCGGCTTCCGTTACCGACAGCTACATGGTCAAGTTCGACACCACCTACGAGGCTTCGTCCTTCCGTGGCAAGAACTACAACAACTATCTGTACAACAACGATATCGAGGAGCGTGCCGTTCTGGCGACCTCCACCAAGACCAAGTCCTTTGCGGATCTGGGTCTGGACTTCGACTACGACCAGGTCCACACCATGACCGTCTTCTACATGGAGCGTGGCATGTTCGAGTCCAACTTCTCCATGGAATTCACCATGGTGCCCGTTCCCTCCGGTCTGACCGTCAGCAAGAACCTGAACGACAAGGATATCAACGCAGGTCTGCTCAATGCAGTCAGCAATACCAAGGACTTCAATTTCTACATGTACGCCACCAGCCCCAGCAACACCAGCGTGGTGTTCACCAACTACACCATCACCGATAAGTATACCGGTAAGGCGACTCTGATGAATGCCAACGGCACCACCAGCGGCAGAACCTATGAGGCTTACATCAACGGCGTTACCAATCATGCCTACGCTCACAGCTTCTTCACCTCTGCCGGCGAGGATGCCTTCATCCCCGGTACCTCCTTCAGCATTGCGGAGACTACCAACGGTATCTTCAAGTACGATGCCACCTCCTGGGCGGTGTATGATGCACAAAACGGCTACAGCCTGGTGACCGGCAGCTCCGGCAAGACGGCGGCCTTCACCATGGGCAGCGCCGGCAGCACCAAGGCCTACAGCTATGCGGTGTCCTTTACCAACACCATGCAGCTGGGCAACTTGAGCATCACCAAGATCTTTGATGATGCGATGCTGGCAAGCAACGCCTTTAAGTTCCGTGTGTATCTGGATCTGGACGGCGAGGGCACCAACTTCGTGGATGCGCTGTATCCCGGTCTGGTTTACACCATTGACGGCAAGTCCTACACCTCCACCGACGGTACGGTTTCCGTCACCGGCGGCAAGACCGCTGTGATCACCGGCATCCCCGCAGGTGCGACCTACCGCATCGAAGAGGTCATCTCTGATGACGATGCATGGTATCAGTCCGAGGCGGTGAATACCACCGGTACCATCGAAAATAATGGCACCGCCGCCGCTTCCTTCACCAACGTGACCAAGACCAGCTCCGCTGACAAGGTCATCTTCGTGGAGGCAGGCACCGCCACCGATTACACCATCGTCCTCAACGGCAAGACTGTGACCGTCAGCGAAATCGTTCCTGTCACCGGTCTGAATGTGGACATCGACGGCACCAAGCTCACCGTCACCGGCGCGGATGCCAACCAGGCCTACACCGCTGCGTATACCGGTCGTTATCCCGATGGCTCCATCGTCAGCGGCACCCTGACTGTGTACACCTTTGCTGCAACCCACAAGACCTACGTCTTCGACTTTGGCCTTGCTTCTGATTTGGCGGCTACTACCGTCAAGGGCGATGGTCTGTTCCAGGGCGGTAATTTCTTCAACGATCATATTGAGGGTACCACCGCAATGCTGAATACCCTGGTGGGCAATGGCAATGTCCAGACTACCATTTCCTCCGAAAGTGCGTGGATCTATGCGGATGGCAAGTCTGCACCGGTGCGTTTCCAGCCCGTTGCCTTTATGAGCAGGGTGGAGAACTACACCTACACGGTACAGATCATTGCTCCCGGCGCATCCTTCGATCCCAACGATCCCAACGATCCGGAAACCGGCTGTACGATTACCGGTACCATCAAGGTCATGCCTGCAAACTCCGTCTACTATGAGGATAACTTCAATGTTTCGGGCGATGATTCCACCGAGAAGATCATCTTCGGCGGCGGCGCCAAGGGACAGAGTGAGGCTCCCAATATGATGCAGAGCAATGAGCAATTCACCAACTACGGCTACGACGGCTGTTACAACAGCGGATATCAGTACAACGGATATCTGTACAGCGGTGGTAATGCGGTGACTTTGGAGAATATGCAGTACGCCTACTTCACCTTCACCGGCGATGGCTTCGATCTGATCTCCAGAACCGCTGATGACACTGCAGGTATTGCGTTGTATGTGTTTGCAGGCAAACATGATGCATCTCATATCGATTATTTGACCAATCTGAAAAGTAAAGATACTCCTGCCGAAATGGTATTTGTCAACAATTACTATAACAATGGTAACTTGTATCAGGTGCCTGTGATTAAGGTGGATATGAACACGGCTGTTAAGGAAAGAGATGAGGATGATAATCCTATTTCCTACTGGTGCTATGGTGAGTACACTGTCTATATCCAGTGTTTGTCCACTTACTACGCATCCAAGGTGCAGATCGACGGCGTGCGGATCTATAATCCTATGTCCGACGACACCAGTAAATATCCTATGTCTAACACCAGCCAATATCCTCTGCTCAGCGAGCGCAACACTCATGTCGATGAATTGCGTGTGCTGTATAAGAACGACTATGTATCTCTTGCCGGTAATAGTCCCACATACGGTATCTTTGTTGGTACCGGTAAGCAAAGCGTAATTGAAAGCATAATTGAGAATATGGATGCCGACAAGTATACCACCGCAGACGATCTGGAGAGTATCTTCAAGAGTGGCCCCAACAATGAGATGTACCTGCCTGAGTCCTTCGGTATCCGCCTGCGCTATACGGTCAGCAGCAAGGAAACCTTCACCATGCAGATCGGCATGAAGGCGATTGGCTCTGCCAAGACCGTTGCCATCTACGCCCGGGTGAAGAACACCGGCTCCTATGTGAAGGTGGGCTCCATCAACATCGCATCTACAACCGATATGTACTACGATCTGAGCGCCATGCTCAAGGATTACAGCGCAGCAGGCTCCTCTTACGATCTGGTACTCATCAGCGAATCTCCCGACACTACCAACCAATTTGTATCCCTTACCACAGTCAAATACTCCGGCTTGACACTAACAAGCTGATCCTTCGGATCGATATGAGGGGGCTTAGCCCCCTCAAGGAAAAAACTATTTGACTGATTATTTAGGGAAAGGATGATTATTTTGAGCAATATAAATAAACCTCGGAAGCCTTATGCGAAGCCCCGCATTGCCATCGAGGAGTTTACACAGAATCAATTCATTGCGAATTGTGCTGTCAATACAAATGAATCTGACTGGTTGGGACAGTTGGCGGATGTGAGCTATTTCGACTACATGAACATCATGCGCACGAAGCAGTTCGTAAAAACCCTGGAGTGCATCGTGGATGCTGACGCTGTGACGGATGATATGGACACCTTGTGCTACCATACGTCCACCAGCCCGTTGTTCGGATCTTAAATCAATACGGCCCTATCTTGTATAGGGCCGTATTTTACGGAGAGAATATGTATAGCTACGATTTTCAAATGGTGGATCTGCTGATCCGGGTCAATAGCCCCTTTGTGATATCCCAATTTTTAGAATTGAGTCCGTATCAAGTGGGATTTGATTCGGGGAAAACGCCCGATGCGGTATATACCATCGGGTATCTGCCGGAGGACTGGACGGTTCGGGGACAGGAGCTGTACCGGGACCGGCTTTCCGCGGTGTACCTGCACGGGGATGACACCCACCGATATTTCTATTGGAATATCCACAGCACCGACAGCTACCTGCTGCTGATCAGTCCGGGGATGGGCGGGGAGCAGAAGCTGTATGTGCGCAAGGAGGAGCTTTCGGTATTGCTGCCGGATTTTCGCATCTCGGCGTTCTTTTCGCTGGAACGGCTGCTTTTGGAGCACCGGGCATTTCAGCTTCATGCGTCTGTGATCGATTGGCAGGGGAGCGGCATTTTGTTCAGCGCTCCCTCCGGAACGGGCAAGTCCACCCAGGCAGATCTGTGGAAAACCTATACCGGCGCAAAGATCCTCAACGGGGACCGTGCCATGATCCGCAGGCTCGATGAGGGATACCGGGTCTACGGCTCGCCTTATGCGGGCAGCTCCGGGATCTATACCAATTTGTCCGCGCCGGTAAGAGCGATCGTGACATTGGAGCAGGGAAGCGAGAATAAATTGCTTTCGTTGACTCCGGTGGAAGCCTTTCAGCGGCTGTACCGGGAGCTGACGGTTTCTGTGTGGGATGCGGATTTCGTGGAGAAAGCTTCCCGGGAGCTTGCGGAGCTGATCGGCAGCGTTCCTGTATATCATTTGGTCTGCACCCCGGATCGCAGAGCGGTAGATGTGCTCTGCGAAAAATTGAAATGATTTAGAACCTTGACAATTTTGGAAGGGTGTGCTAATATACTGACGTTGTGAGGGAGTAGCATACGCAATCCTGCGCAGCAAGTCAACAATCGCGATCGAAAGATCTGGCTTGCTTTAAAATGCGAGACTCACGCGGGCGAATCGTATGCTTGCGTGGGAGATATACAAAAACCACCGAGCAGGGGATTCACCCGGCTCGGTGTTTCATTTTATTTTGTAAAGGAGATTGTGTTATGAGCTTACCCCTGATTATAGTTTTGTATGTGCTGTCCGGTGCTGCGTTGGTGTTTTTCTCTATCAAGTGCGCCGACTATGTGGATCTTCTGGATAAGAAGACCAATTTGTCCGGTGCCTTTATCGGCGGCGTCATCCTGGCGGCGGTGACCTCTTTACCGGAGCTGGTAACCAGTATTTCTTCCATTTATGCGGTTCAGAACCCTGAGTTGATCATCGGAAACGTGCTGGGCAGCAACTTGTTTAATTTGTGCATCTTCGGCAGCATGACCGCACTTTCCGTAAAGGCCTTTGCGAAGACCAGCATCGGTAAGTCCCATTTGATCACCATCCTGTGCACCGTCGCTGCCAATATCCTTGTGGGCGTGACCCTGATCACCGGCTGGGGACGGATCCCGGTCATCAACGTGAATGCGGCAACGCTGGTCATTCTGGTGATCTACTTTGTTTCTTTGAAGTTCTTGTCCAGCGATTCCACTGAGAGTGAGGAAGAGGACGATTCTCCCTTGACTGTCAAGCAGATCGCAGTGCGGTTTGTGCTGATGGCTTTGGGCCTGGTTGCTATGAGCATCGTGGTTACTTTCTTTACCGATAAGATCCAGGAAAAGCTGAATCTGGGCGCTTCCATTGCCGGTGCGCTGTTCCTGGGTATCGTTACTTCTCTGCCGGAGCTGTCTTCCAGCATCGCCCTGGTGCGGCATAAGAATTTCAATGCTATGGTGGGTAATGTGGTTGGCAGCAATATGTTCAACTTCACCATCTTCAGCATTGCCGATATCATTGCCGGTACGACGGTGGTATTCGTGTGGAGTGAGGACTCCATGCAGATGATCTACTTCGGTCTGATCTCCACTGCTTTGGTTGCTGGGTCCATCCTGCTGCAAAGCCATTTCAAGAAAAAGAACCCCCTGCAGCCTGTCAAGCTGGGCATCTATGTAGTGCTGGGCATCGGCGTGATCGCATCTTATTTGATTTCCAATTTCATCTAACGTAAAACGCCCTGCGGTTTTCCGCAGGGCTTTGCTTATTGACATCCGGTGCTTTTTCCGCTAAAATAACCTCGTTATGCATCCGTAGCTCAGCTGGATAGAGCAGCCGCCTCCTAAGCGGCAGGTCGGAGGTTCGAATCCTCTCGGGTGTGCCAAAAACGGCAATCTTCCACGGAAGATTGCCGTTTTTTTATTCCCGCAGCGCAATATCCGGTTGACGGAACCAATAGAAATGATTGACGAAAAAACAATTATTTGAGAAAAAATATCCCCCCACCCGGCTTGTGCGGTGTGGGGCGGCTTGCTATAATGTGCAAAGAGATGCCCCGGTTGGCGGCAACCAAACCGGGGCGTGCCGACCCAAATCGTCAAATAAAGGCTGGCTTTGTCATTGTAGCACAGTCCGCCGCAAAAAGAAAGAGGTATTTGTATGAAAAAACTTGTTGTATTGCTCATAGTGGCTGCTGCTATCCTTAGTCTGCTTTCGGGCTGCGGCTCGAAAAATAGCGACGGTGCCGATATGCGTACCATTACGGATTTTGCCGGACGTTTGGTGGAGATTCCGGAAACGGTTGAATCTGTTGTCTGCGTTGGTGTTGGAGCGCTGCGGTATACCTGCTACATGGGTGCGCAGGATCGGGTGATCGGCGTGGAAGACTATGAAACCAAGGCAGGTATCTCCCGTCTGTATAACTATGTGAATTTCGAAAAATTTAAGGATCTGCCTGTTATTGGAACGAATGGACAGCCTTATGCGGAGGAGATCATCAACCTGGCACCGGATGTGATCGTCATGAGCAAGTCTGCCTCGGTCGATGCGGATGACCTGCAAAGCAAGGCCGGTACGCCGGTTGTTGTGGTTCCCAGCAGCGACACGACTTTGGATCAGAATGCCTATGATACGATCCGGATCCTGGGTGAGCTGTATGGCAAAGTGGATCATGCCCAGGCGCTGACCGAGTATCTCCAGGGGATCCAGAAGGATCTGGATGACCGCACCAAGGATATTCCCGACAGCGAGAAGCCTTCGGTCTATGTGGGCGGCGTATCCTTTAAGGGTCACCATGGCTTTGAAGGCACGGAGGCTGGCTATGGTCCCTTTGCTTTGATTCATGCCCGAAATCTGGCGGATACCACCGGACAAAGCGGTGCATTCAATATCGATCTGGAGCAGGTTCTTTCCTGGGATCCCGATATTATTTTCGTTGATTTTAATGGCATGGGTCTGATCCGGGAAGATTACGCCGCAAATGCTGATTTTTATCAGTCCTTGACTGCTGTGAAGGAAGGGCGGGTCTATTCTCAGATTTCTTTCCGTTCCTCTGCGTCCAATCTGGAAACGGCTCTGGCAGATGCCTATTATGCGGCCAGCGTTATTTATCCTGAACAGTTTGCGGATGTGGATCCGGTGGCGAAGGCGGAAGAGATTTTTGAAAAGCTTTTGGGTGTAAACCCGTATGCAGATTTGAAGGAGGCCGGTTATGAATTCCGTCCGATCACAATTGGAGAATAACGGTGTTGACGAGCTTTATCGTAAAAACCGTGTAAAAAGTATCGGTTTTCTCATTTTTCTGAGCTGTGCGTTGATATTGACCATCCTGCTGAGTTTGCGTGCAGGTTCCTATCAAACGCCTATCGGCGAGCTGATCAAGGGGATCCTTGGGATGTCTTCGGACCGGAAGATCAATCTGGTGGTGCAGAAAAACCGTCTGCCCAGGATCATTACGGCGATCCTTGCCGGAGGCGGTCTGGGCCTTGTGGGCTGTATGCTCCAGGCGCTGCTGCGAAACCCATTGGCATCTGCCTCCACCTTGGGCGTTTCCCAGGGTGCGACCTTCGGTGCAGCCTTTGCCATCGTTGTTCTGGGCATGGGCGCAACGGACGGGTTCGGTGTTTCGCTTTGTGCATTCCTTGGCTCCGTTGCGGTTGCGCTGGTTATTCTGGGGCTTTCCAAGTTCCGGCAGATCTCGCCGGAGGGGATCGTGCTGGCAGGCGTGGCCATTAGCTCCATGTTTACCGGCGCCACCACGCTGATTCAGTATTTTGCCAATGAAGTTCAGCTTTCTACGTTGGTTTTTTGGACCTTTGGCGACTTGGGAAGTACCGACTGGAAGGAAGTTGGCACAATGGCATCCGTGGTGATCGTCTTGTGCGTTTACGGCTTTGCTCACCGCTGGGATTACAATGCGCTGCTTAGTGGCGAGGAAACGGCGATCAGCCTGGGGATCCAGGTGAAGCAGCTAACACTTGTGGGACTGCTTCTTTGCTGCTTGTGCAGCTCGGTGGTGGTTTCTTATGTGGGGCTTATCAGCTTTGTTGGATTGGTTGCGCCTCATATCGTCCGGCTGGTGGTGGGAAACAATCATGTGTACTTGATTCCAGGGGCTATTTTGGGCGGCGCGACCCTGCTTTTGCTTGCTGATTTGTTTGCAAGAACGGTGATCAGTCCGGTAATTTTGCCGATCGGTGCGATTACATCCTTCCTGGGCGGACCGCTGTTTTTGTATCTCTTGTTCAAGGGAGGGAAGAAGCAATGATGCAGGTTAAGAATCTGAGCTATCATTATAAGGGCTGCGCAGAGGTTCTCAAAGATATCTCTTTTGATATGGAGCCGGGGAATTTCCTTGCGATTTTGGGCAACAACGGTGCGGGAAAGAGTACCCTGCTGAAATGCTTTAACCATATTCTGAAGCCCGATGCCGGAGAAGTGATTTTGGACGGCAAAAACCTTTTGCTCCAATCCACCCGTGAGGTGGCTAAGCAGATCGCTTTCGTATCCCAAAGCGTACCCGATACCCAAATGACGGTGCACGATGTGGTAATGCTCGGGCGAAGACCCTATATGAAATGGGGCTTTACAGAGGAAGACCACTCTATTGTTCATGATGCCATGCACCGCCTGGATGTGGAGCAGATGCGGGGCAGATTTCTCAACCAGCTGTCCGGCGGAGAAAAGCAGAAGGTTATGCTGGCCCGGGCGCTGGCGCAGCAGCCCAAGGTCTTGCTGCTGGATGAGCCCACCAGCGCACTGGATATACAAAACCAGTACCAGGTGCTGAAGATGGTGCGGGATTTTTGCCACAAGGATCGTTTGATCGTAGCGGTGGTTATCCACGATCTGAATCTGGCTCTGCGCTTTTGTGACCGTTTTTTGCTTTTGAAGGACGGTCAACTGTACCGTCATGGCGACAGCGGTATCCTGGATGGCGAGGCTATGCGGGAAGTTTACGGCGTAAATGCAAAAGTAGTTGAAGTGGAAGGCCGGCACATGGTGCTGGTAGAGGAATGAGGAGGAATTATATGAAAACCTGGCAGGATTGTGTATCCTTTCACGGGCATGCTTGCGGTGGCTTGACCATTGGCTATAAGGCCAGTCTGTACGCCATCCGGCTTCTGGAACTGGAATTTTCCGATGATGAGCAGGTGGTCTGCATCGCTGAGAATGATGCCTGCGGGATCGATGGTATCCAGGTTATGCTGGGATGCAGCATTGGTAAGGGGAATCTTCTGTTCCATATGCGTGGAAAGCAGGCGTTTTCCTTTTATAACGGAAAAAACGGAAAATCTGTCCGTTTGGTTTTGAAGCCAAGACCGGAGGGCATGACTCGTGAGGATGCGTTTGCCTACTATCAGAATTGCACCCCGGAGGAGATGTTTGAAGTGAAGACCGCAACGATCTGCGTGCCTGAAAAGGCGAGAATGTTCGATTCTTTCGTGTGCGAATGCTGCGGTGAAACCACCGGTGCCAACTGGATCCGCATAGCAGACGGAAAGAAGCTGTGCCTGGATTGCTACAAGCCCTATGATCGATTTGACGTGAATTGACGCTTTTCCGCTGTCACATGATCCCCGCTCTTCGCATATACTATCCGAAATGAGCCTGATAGGAGGTGCGGAGATGGCGAAGCAGGATGAGCGGGATGTGGACGATCTGATCTTTGAAGGGGAGCTGTGGCAGCCCAGCAGTCGGTGAGTTTTTCAGAATATTTCACTTTTCCTCTTTACACATGGCAAAATTTCGGCTATAATAGATCGGAATGTTTATAAAACTATGGAGAAATTGCCATGAATATTGAATTTGACAGCTATAAGCAGAAATTAAATGACTGCAAGCCTGCGCTGGACGGTTTGGCGGATTCGCTGAACCTTGAGGGTCTGCGTAACGAGCTGGAGCGGCTTCATGCCATGCAGGAGGCTCCCGGTTTCTGGGATGACCCGGAAAAGAGCCAGAAGATCGTGGTCAAGACCCGGCAGACCGAAAATAAGATCGAGCGCTATGAGAAGATGACTTCCGCTTGGGAGGATCTGCTGACCATCTGCGAGATGGCAGCGGAAGAAGATGATGATTCCATGCTGGATGAGCTGAAGGAAGGCTACCAGGCTTTGGTTACCGAAATGGAATCCTGCCGTCTGGAAACCCTGCTCACCGGCAAGTACGACAAGAACAACGCCATGATGAGCTTCCAGGCCGGTGCCGGTGGTACCGAGGCCCAGGACTGGTGTCAGATGCTCTACCGGATGTACACCCGTTGGGCGGAGCGCAGTGGCTTTACCTACAAGATCATGGACTACCAGGAGGGCGAAGAAGCCGGTCTGAAGTCCGCTTCCATTATGATCGAGGGCGAGAACGCCTACGGCTTCCTGAAGGGTGAGAGTGGCGTGCACCGTCTGGTGCGTGTTTCTCCCTTTGATGCCAATGCCCGCCGCCAGACCTCTTTCTCCGCCATTGAAGTCATCCCCGAGATCGAGGATGATTCCGAAGACTTCGAGATCCGTGCCGAGGATTACGAAATGCAGGTGTTCCGTTCCTCCGGTGCCGGCGGTCAGCACATCAACAAGACATCCTCTGCGGTGCGTCTGATCCACAAGTCCGGCATTGTGGTTTCCTGCCAGACCGAGCGCAGCCAGTTCCAGAATAAGGAAACCTGTCTGCGTATGCTCCGCAGCAAGCTGGTGGAGATCCGTGAGCGTGAGCATTTGGCGACCATCGCTGACATCAAGGGTGTTCAGCAGAAGATCGAGTGGGGCAGCCAGATCCGCAACTATGTGTTCATGCCCTATACCCTGGTCAAGGATACCCGTACCGGCTGCGAAACTTCCAACGTCAACGGCGTTATGGACGGCGCCCTGGATCCCTTCATCGAAAGCTACCTTAACTGCCTTGCAACGGGCAACTGGGTGCAGAAATAATCAAAAAAACCGATTTTTGCACTTGCATTATAGAAAAGTCTGTGCTATAATAGTCCAGCTATATGTTAATGTTTTCCCGTTCGGGAGTTTCATCAACCCTGGCGGAGGGAGGTAAAGTTATGAAAGCTATGGAAATTTTGACCCTGGTTCTGACCATTCTGGAGGTTCTGGCCAGCGTCGCTCTGATCGTGGTGGTTCTGCTGCAGTCCGGCAAGGAGGCTGGTCTGTCCGGCGCTATCTCCGGCAATGCCGATACCTACATGGGCAAGAACAAGACCAGCAGTCTGGACAAGACGCTGGCTTCCAGCACCAAGTGGATCGCTCTGGCTTGGATCCTGCTGGCTTTGGGTCTGACCGTTGTCAGCGTCCTGTAATCAAACCAAATGAAGACCACGGATTTTTCCGTGGTCTTTTTTTGTGGACATTGTGCCCGCGATATGTTAAACTGATGCAAAAGGAGGTGCGCTTATGGATATTGCCAGACTTTGCCGGGAAATTGGACTGCATGAAGAAATTGCCGAAGCTGTCGTGGCATTTGCCGCAGGTGACCCCTTTTCCGGGATCCAGCCGCAGCTGTCGCTGATGTGCGACCCGGTGGATGGGCAGAATGGTTATCAGCAGGTGGCTGAAGCCTTGGGTGATGACCCGGACGGCATCAAGATCCTTGCCTGCCAGCTGCATTGTGCCTGCAAAGCCTTTGAAATCTATCAGCAGAAGGGAATTCCGGAGGAGATCTATTTTGCTACCATGAGCTGTTACCAACGGTTTGTCAGAGAATGTATGATCTATCGCGGCAGACCCATGTTTGATCGAGGGTGGTGGACCTGGCGGCAGATCAGTCTTCGGGTATTTCGCCTTGGTGTGCTGGAATTCGAGCTTCGCCCGGAGGGAAATGTGGCCATGCATATTCCCGGCGGTACGGATTTTGCTCCGGAACGGGTGGATGAGGCGCTGGAGTTGGCAAGGGCGTTTATTGCCCGGTTCTTTCCCCGGTATGAAGCTGCGCCGTTTACCTGCCATTCGTGGCTGCTGTCGCCCATGCTGACAGAGTTTTTGTGTGACGGATCCAACATTCGCCATTTTCAAAAACGATTTGCTTTGCAAGAAATCAACCCGGACGGGCAGGAGTATATTTCCTGGCTGTTTCAAACCCTGCCGGGTACCCCGGTGGAAGCTCTGCCGGAAGACACACAGCTCCAGCGCTGTGTGAAGCAATTTGTGCTGAACGGCGGAAAAATTGGCGATGCCTTCGGCGTGCTGCAGTAAAAGGAGTTATGCGTATGAATACAAACAAATTGGCCGGCTTGAAGCCCGCCGCGGTTTTTCGTTATTTTGAAGAAATTTGCGCCATCCCCCATGGGAGCGGCAATACCAAGGCAATCAGCGATTATTTGGTGGCTTTTGCTCAGGGGCACGGTCTGCGCTATGAGCAGGATGGGCTGAATAATGTGATCATTTATCAGAACGGCACCTGCGGTTATGAGAATCACCCCCCGGTGATCCTGCAAGGTCACATGGATATGGTCTGCGAGCAGGATGGGGATTGCACCCTGGATATGGCCGTGGACGGACTGGATGTGACCCATGATGGGCAGTGGGTATTCGCCAAGGGTACGACCCTGGGTGGTGACGACGGTGTGGCTGTGGCCTTTGCCCTGGCGCTGATGGACGATACAAGTATTCCCCATCCGCCCCTGGAGGTGGTCATCACCGTGGACGAGGAAACCGGTATGGAGGGGGCCACCGGTATTGATCTTTCCAATTTGAAAGGGCGCGCCCTCATCAACATCGACTCCGAGGAGGAGGGAATATTCACCGTTTCCTGTGCCGGTGGTGCCCGGGGCACCATCCATCTGCCGGTGCAGCGCAGAGCGGTGTACGGCCCCTGCGTCCGACTGACCGTGGAGGGGCTGCAGGGTGGTCACTCCGGTGTGGAGATCCACAAAAACCGTGCCAATGCCAATAAGGTCATGGGCGAATTCCTCCGCCGGGTGCAGGAGCTGATGCCTCTGTGTCTGACCAAACTCTCCGGCGGCAGCAAGGATAATGTGATCACCAATAGCTGTAGTGTTACTTTGGTCGCTATGGGTACCCATCTGGAGCGGATCAATGATATTGCCGAGGCGCTGCAGGCGGAAATTCGTGAGAAATATGATGAGCCCACAGCCGTCGTCCGTGGTGATGATGTGGATGCCCTGGGCGGTAATGCGCTGTCCACCGAGTGCAGTGCCCAGGTGATCAAGCTGCTGTGCCAGGTGCCCAATGGGGTGCAGGCATGGAGCCAGGATATCCCCGGACTGGTGCAGACCAGTCTGAATTTGGGCGTTGCGGAGCTGGGGCAGGAGCTGCGGCTGACCTTTGCGGTGCGCAGCTCTGTGAACCAGGAAAAGCTGGATCTGCTGAGTAAGCTGCGTGCGATTGCTGAAGAATTCGGCGGCAGCTACAGCGAAACCGGCAATTATCCTGCCTGGGAGTATCGGAAGGATTCCAACCTTCGGGACACGATGGTGCGGGTTTATTCCAATATGTTCGGCAAGGCACCGGAGGTAGTTGCCATCCACGCCGGATTGGAATGCGGCATCCTTAGCGATAAGCTGCCGGGGCTGGACTGCGTGTCCATCGGCCCGGATATGCAGGATATCCACACCAGCCGTGAGCGTCTGAATATCGCCTCCACGGAGCGAACCTGGAACTTCCTGCGGGAGGTTTTGAAAGCACTTTAAAAATGTCATTGCGAACCAGTGCGCACACAATCAAGGTATGGTTGCCACCGGCAACCATACTAATTGAAAGATTCGCTGCGCTCTGCAACACTGGTGTGGCAATCTCCTATGATTTTGGGGATTCCCACGCCAGCCTGCAGGCTGGCTCGGAATGACTTTATTTTTTAAGAATAATGCTCCGAAACCAAAGAAAATCGGACTTTTTTATAATGCGCAGCAGTACCAAACCGGAAAAGAGGATCACCCCAAATGCTGCTGCACGGCACACCGGCTCGGCAACATAGCTTGCCGCCCATGCAGCGCCGGTTGCGGAAATCAAAGTAAGGATCGGGATGTGCCATGGGATGTGAATGCGTGTAATTTTCAGCAATCGGCCAAGACTGAGAGCAAAATTGATTGCATGGGTGACCATGAAGCTAAAATAGTACCCCTCAATGCCGTACCTTGGCAGAAGGAAGAACAAAAAAACAACATCCATGGTGGATGTGAGTATGTTATAGCGCACGCTGACTTTTTGATCGCCCAGACCTTTGATGATGGCGTCTGTGATGATGTCGCAGTAGAGCATTACCGCCAGCACTGAAAACCAGCGCAAATATCTGCCGGCATCGGCGCTATCATACAAACGTACACACAGCGCATCGCTGCACAGCCAAAGGATACCGCTGCATAGACTTCCAAAGAGCAAGGCGATATGCAGACTTCGCCGCACCAAATATCGGATGCGGATCTGATTTCCTGCGGCGTTGCACCGGGCAAGCTCCGGGATGAGCAGCTCCGTCAGTCCGAACAGGATCGCCGCCGGGAACATGAGAATGGGGAACACCATACCGCATACCGTTCCGAAAAGCGCCAGAGGATCGGCGGTGCCGGGATAAAGGGCGAGGCGCTTGGGCACCATGAGATTTTCTGCGGTGGAAATGCCTGCTTTTAAATCGTCTGCCACGGCAAGAGGAATTGCGGTGGCGGTGAGCCGTTTGCCAATGGGGATCCGGGGGGCTTTCGGCGGAATTTCCCGGCAACGCAGGATCACAAGGCACAGCAAGGTCATGCAGGCACCGAAGGAGCTGCCCAAGATCACCGCTTCACAGCATTTTTGCGGGTCATCACTTGCCCATAAGGTCAGAAGGATGACTGTGGCAGTCATGGCGCAGAATTGTTCAGCCACCTCCACGGCGGCAAGGGTGCCGATGCGATTGGCGGCGGTGAAATAGCCGGTCATCACACCGTTGAGGCAGCAAACCGGCAAAAATGCGGCGAAAAGGCGCAGGGCATCCACAGTTTCCGGGTGTCCGATCCAGTTTTCTGCCAGCCACGGCGCTGCAAAATACAGCCCAAGGGCAACCGTGCCGCTAAAGAGAATGCTGTATAAAACCGAGCCGGAAAGTACCCAAATCACATTTCCGGGACGTTTTTTGCCCAATTCCTCGGCGGTGAGGTACATGGTGGCGGTGCGGATGCCGCCGATACCGGCGGTCATGGATAATGCCCCCACAGACAGTACCAATTGAAGCAGCCCGATACCGGTAGCCCCGATGCGCCCGGAGAGAAAAACCTGGAATCCGGTGGATACCATTCTCAGCAGCAGGTTTACCCCGGTGAGCAGCAAGGCGCTGTAAAAGATCGGTATTCTGCGGCGCAAAAAATCACCCCCTTGTCCAAGCCTATGCGGACAAGGGGGTGTGTAGAACATAATCGGGGATCGCCACGCCAGTGTGCGCACTGGCTCGCGATGACAGCTAATTTGGTATAAATTCCTTGCAAAACATGGTCAGCGGACATTCGCTGCATTTGGGGTTCCGGGCGGTGCAGCAATCTCTGCCGAAGAGCACGATCCGGTGACAGAAATCGGAGCTTTCCTCCGGTGGGAGGATGGTTCGCAGTTGCTTTTCCACCTTTTCCGGCTCCTTGCCTTGGGAAAGTCCCAACCGACCGCAGATGCGGATACAATGGGTGTCGCAAACCACGCTGCCGGGAACGGCATAAAGATCGCCAAGGAGCAAATTAGCGGTCTTGCGTCCCACGCCGGGGAGGCGGAGCAGGTCTTCCATGGTGCCGGGAACCTTTCCACCATAGTCGGAAAGAAGCATCTGGCAGGCAAGCACGATATCCCGGGCCTTGTGCTTGTAAAAACCGCAGGAATGGACGTAGTTTTCCACATCGGCAATATTGGCGTTTGCCATGGCCTCCAAGGTGGGATATGCCGCAAACAGCGCCGGGGTCACCAGATTCACCCGGGCATCGGTGCATTGGGCGGACAGCCGCACGGCGATCATCAGCTCGTAATCCTTGCCGTAATGCAACGCACAGGGGGCTACCGGGTAGCGAGCTTTCAGAATTTCAATGATGGAATTTACCTTTTCGACCATGACTTCACCTCCGTTTTCGCTATTTTATCACAAAAACGGACAGATGAAAAGACCCAAATACCGGTTATTCCTCGGGAAATTCGGCGGTTAAGGCGGAAATTTCGTAGGCGGTGCGCTGCTGGGGACCATCCTCAGTGAGCTTGGTGTAGTTGCGGCTTTGGAGTCTGCCGCTGATGCGGATCACGTCCCGGGTGCGGCACAGCGCCACCTGCTGTGCGGTGCGCCCCCAAAGGATGCAGGGCAGATAATCCGCCCGGTGAAAGGCACGGGGGACAGCCAGCATCACATCGCAAATTTCCCGTCCCAGGGGGGTGCGGCGGTAGGTAGGCTCCCGGCACAATGGGCCTTCCAAAATGACCTCGTTGACGGGCTCGCCGTCCTCGGCGATGACCGAAGACGCAAATACGAAGATCAGCAGTCGCCGGATCCCGTCGGTGCGGATGTTGTGGGAGCGGATCTGTCCGGTGACAGTGAGCATCTCGCCCCCGGACAGATCGATGTCTTCCAGTATGCTTTTTTCCGCGATCACCGGCAGACAGTCCACGGTGCCGGACAGCCGTGGCACGTCCAGCAGAAAACGGTAGAATTGCCGACCGTGGTTTTCGTGGGAAAATTCCGGCAGGCTGTGCAGCTCCCCCCGGAGGGTAATGATGTTGGTTGTATGTTCCAATAGTACCACCTCAATTCAGATGTATGAAACATCCTATGGCGGCATGGACAAAATAAGAACCGTCCCGTAGGGGCCGATGCCCACATCGGCCCTGCGTGGGTTGCAGAAGGTCAGCGGGTCGATGTGGGCATCGACCCCTACGCATGGCTATAGATATCATAAGACCCCGGCGATGCCGGGGTTCCAAGCAAGATCAGCGATTGCGGGTAAGGCTGACGATGAGCACGATAATTCCTGCGGTGATTCCGCCGAAAATAATCAACGCCGCCAATGCGATCAACAGTATCGATAATACGGACATAAGATCATTCCTTTCCTCATGTTATTTGCAAGATTTCCTGTTGCACCTTTTTGCTGAATTTTGTAACAACTGCTTCATAAGCCAGGTCGATCATGTGGGGCAATTCTTCTTCTGGAAATTGCATTAGGTCGATGGTGTTCCAATAGGGCTGCTGAACGGGCGGGCAATGGTATCCCCGGACAACGATGTCTGGATATGCTTGACGGAACATCTCACCCTGAAAGGCGGTGCATTTCAGGGTGATTTTATCCGGGTATAGCTGTGCGAAAATCTTGCCGTTTACCTTATAGCAGATGGGCCATTCCCCAAAGGGACCATCTTCATATGCCTTGGGCTTGGACAGACAATAATCTTTGATCATAGCTCAAGTATCTCCGATGTATACGTCCACTTTGGTGATGGGCATATCCTTGACGACCCGGAATGCCCGACTGCTTTTCACCATATTGAAAAAATCCCCGTCTTGCGTTGCGCTCCATTTTATGTCGTGGAGCGACTTGGTCTTTCGGTCAGGGGTGTAGAATACATCTAGATGAAGCTGTACATATTCAGCTTCATTTAGAAATTCAAATTGACGCGCCAGGGAAAACTGGAATTGCGTTTCACCGTCAAATCCAAAGGTACCAACCTCAAACAACAGATCGTCCGGTTCGCCTACAGATATGCTGCACATTTGGGCAAATGCGTCGACCATTTCCTCCAAAGTCATCCCGTCGTGGATGGTTTCCCGGAGTGTACGGTAGACCACCAATTGTTCCAAAGCCTGCTGACGTTGCTCCGGATCTGCACAATCGTCAGATTGCATTGTGTTTTCAATGATCTCCATAATGGAGTTGTGGGGATTCGATCCGTACATGGCATCCATCCAATTGTTGAACTCTGGATTGTCACTTTCGGACAGAGCTGCCTTACGGATCTGGATCTGATCATACAGTGATAACACGAGATCAAGTCCCAATACAGCAAGACCGATATACAGACAGATCGTTATATAAACACCAACTATACACAATATGACGCCGGGAATCGCAAGGTAAAAATATCGAAGGAAAAAGTTCATGATCGTGCCAAATATGAAGATTGATGCCGGATATTTGCGTTCCATAATGGCTCCTCCTTATTTTCTTCTTCCGCCTTTGGATGCCGGTTTGCCGGCGGGGCGTTTGCCCTTGGGGGGCAATTTAGGCGGAGGGGCGGTGGGCTTGCCCTGGCGTGGGGGGATTGCACGGATGAGGCATTTGGGACCGGAGCCGATGAGATCCTCCCGGTGGGCTTTCAGCAGCGCTTCCCGGACCAGGTAATAGTTCTTGGGATTGCGGTACTGTATCAGCGCACGCTGCATGGCTTTTTCGTGGGGGTCGGTGGGGACGTAGACCTTTTCCATCGTCCGGGGGTCAAGACCGGTATAGTACATCACTGTGGACAGGGTGGAGGGTGTGGGGTAGAAGTCCTGCACCTGCTCCGCGTTGTAGCCCATTTCCCGGATATACTCCGCCAGCTCAATGGCTTCCTTCAAGGTGGAACCGGGGTGGCTGGACATCAGATAGGGGACAAGGTACTGATTCATGCCGTACTGCTTGTTTAAAGCGAAATATTTGTCCACAAATTTGTTGTACACCGCATTTTTCGGCTTACCCATGCGGCACAGCACCGCATCGGATACGTGCTCCGGAGCCACCTTCAGCTGTCCGGAAATGTGGAATTGGACCATTTCCTTGAAGAAGGTGTCCTTTTTATCTGCCAGCAGATAGTCAAAACGGATGCCGCTGCGGACGAAGACCTTCTTCACCCCGGGGATCTTGCGCAATTTACGCAGCAGCGCCACATAGTCCGAGTGATCTGCCTTCATATTTTTGCAAGGGGTGGGGTAGAGGCATTGGCGACCGCCGCAGGCACCCTTACTCAGCTGCTTTTCGCAGGCAGGGTGACGGAAATTGGCGGTGGGGCCGCCGACATCGTGAATATAGCCCTTAAAATCCTTATCCTTTACCATCATTTCCGCCTCGGCAAGGATGGATTCGTGGCTTCGGGTCTGGATGATACGGCCTTGGTGGAACGCCAGGGCGCAGAAGGAGCAGGCACCGAAGCAGCCCCGGTTGGAAACCAGGCTGAATTTGACCTCCTCGATGGCAGGCACACCCCCGGCCTTCGCGTAGCTGGGATGCCAGGTGCGCATATAGGGCAGGGCATAGACTGCATCCATTTCCTCGGTGGTCAGCGGCTTCTGGGGAGGATTCTGCACCACAAATTTCTCGCCGTAGGGCTCTGCCAGCCGCTTGGCGGTGAAGGGATCGCAGTTTCCGTATTGCAGCTTGAAGGACTCGGCGTATTTGCGCTTGTTTGCCTTCAGCTCGTCATAGCTGGGCAGGGTAATGGTGGGCAGACTTTCGTCCAGCTCCGAGGTTTTGCAAACGGTGCCGACGATATAGTTGATGTCCTTGACCTCCATGCCGCTGTTCAAAGCATCCGCGATCTCCACGATGCTCTTTTCACCCATGCCGTACATGAGAAGGTCTGCCTGACTATCCAGCAGAATGGAGCGCTTCAGGCTCTCAGACCAGTAGTCGTAGTGCGCCAAACGGCGCAGACTGGCCTCAATGCCGCCGATGAGGATGGGCACGTCCTTGTAGGTGCGGCGGATGAGATTGCAGTAGACCACCGTGGCGTAATCCGGGCGCTTGCCCATAATGCCGCCGGGGGTAAAGGCATCGCTTTTTCGCTTGTGCTTGGTGACGGAGTAGTGGTTGACCATGGAGTCCATATTGCCGCCGGACACCAAAAAGCCCAGCCGGGGACGACCGTACACATCGATGGACTTTGGATTTTTCCAGTCCGGCTGGGAGATGATGCCCACGCTGTAGCCATGGCTTTCCAGTACACGGCTGATGATGGCGTGACCGAAAGAAGGGTGGTCCACATAGGCATCGCCGATGACATATACGAAGTCGCATTGGCTCCAGCCACGGTCGATCATATCCTGTTTGCAGAGCGGCAGAAAGTTCATTGCTTGCCTCCTGAGGATGGTTTTTGTCCAGTATAACATTTTTTTCGGAAAAAGGGAAGAGGGAGAAAAAAGTAGTTGACAAATTTTGCACTGTGTGCTAATATATCAAAGTCGCCGAGTTTGGCGCGTATATGGGCGAGTGGTGGAATTGGTAGACTCGCTAGATTCAGGTTCTAGTGTTCACTGCGGACGTGCGGGTTCAAGTCCCGCCTCGCCCACCATGATCAAACCGTCGACGTTTGTCGACGGTTTTTTCATTTCCAATAAAGATCGGAGGAGGTTATGTATGGAAAATTTCTGGAGCTTTGAGGTTTGGGGCTTCCTAAGCGTTGTAGGTGTTTTGCTGTGCAGCCTGCTGGTGGCCAATATTCTTAGAAGAAAAATTCCGTTTATTAAATACTCTCTGATCCCTACGTCTGTGTTGGGCGGCGCCGTTTTGGTGGTCATCGGCACGGTCTATAAGCTCATCACCGGCGATGTGATGTTTGATACCGCATTTTTCGGTGGCAACGGCACCGCTATGCTGGAAATGATTACATATCACTGCCTTGCTTTGGGCTTCATCGCATCCACTTTCAAGCCCTCTCAGGGTAAGCTGACCAGGAAGCGTACCGGCGAGATCTTCAACACCGGCGTTACCACTGTGGCGAGCTATTTGCTTCAGGCAGTGGTTGGTTTTGCGATTTCTTTGATCGCTGCGTTTTTCCTCAAGGATTTCTTCAAGGCGGCTGGCGTGCTGCTGCCCTTTGGCTATGGCCAGGGTACCGGTCAGGCGCTGAATTACGGCGGCATTTACGAAACGGATTTCGGTTTCGTGGGCGGCAAGAGCTTCGGTCTGACCATTGCGGCATTGGGCTTTATCAGCGCTGCCCTGGGCGGTGTTGTCCATTTGAACATCTTAAAGCGCCGGGGCGTTATTAAGGTAGGCGACGGTCCGAAGGATGTGCTGAACGCCGAGAAGATCGAGGCGGAAAACGAGATCCCCATGCAGGAGAGCATCGATAAGTTCACCGTTCAGATCGCACTGATCTTTGTGGCATATTTGCTGGCTTACCTGCTGATGTTCCTGCTGAGCAAGCTGCTGCCGGGGATGAAGTCCGTCATTTATGGCTTCAACTTCCTGCTGGGCGTGCTTACTGCCACCTTGGTTAAGAGCGTTCTGAATCTGCTGCAGAAGTCCAAGCTGATGAAGCGGGAATATGTCAACAGCTTCCTTATGACCCGTGCCAGCAACTTCTTCTATGATCTGATGGTGGTTGCCGGTATCGCGGCGATCCGGCTCAGCGCCTTGAAGGATTATTGGGGCATCATTCTGATCATGGGCGTTGGTGGTCTGTTTATTACCTATTTCTACAACCGCATCGTTGCCAAGACGCTGTTCGAGGAGTATCCCGAGGAGCAGTTCTTGATGATGTACGGCATGCTTACCGGCACTGCCAGTACCGGCATCATCCTGCTGCGTGAGATCGATGGCGAATTTAAGACTCCCGCTGCGGACAATATGGTCTATCAGAATTTCCCGGCCATCGTGTTCGGCTTCCCGTTGATGCTGCTGGCGACTTTGGCTCCTGTAAGACCCTGGCTGACCATGATCATTCTGGTGGCGTTCTTCGCTGTGATGAATCTGATCTTATTCAGAAGCAAGATCTTCCGCAAAAAGAAAAAGTAACACCAATAGGACTCTCCGCAATGGAGAGTCCTATTGCTATTTTGCACATATTTGCCTGGGCGTTTTTATGGCATATAGAGAAAAAAACTCCCGTTGTTGCCATTTTGTTAACATTACGATACAATAATTTTATTATCCGAAGGAGGCGTAATTATGAATAAAATGATCCGCAGGGCGATCAGTCTGGTTCTGGCAGCAGTCCTTCTGCTGAGCTTGGTACCGGCGCTGCGTCCTACCGAGACGCAGGCAGCTGCCGCCGAGCATTACAGCAGCTATACGACTATCACGAACATCCCCAGCCAGGACGGCTGTCCCAGTATGCAGGGCTGTGATGTGGACACCACTTATATGTATTGCTCCAAGATCAACAACTCTACGGAAACCTCTGCTAATATCGTGCGGGTGAATGTCAGCACCGGCGAGTATGTCTTTATGACCAATGGTGACAGTGGTACCACTGTTTTTACCCAGCTGGCTCACGCCAATGATCTTGCCATCACCGATGTGAACGGTGTCAAGACGCTGTTTGTGGGTACCGGCGGTGCCGGTACCGGCGACTATAGCCTGGTGCGCCATGCGGTCAACGGCACCACCCTGACCCAGGTGGGTCACTATAATGTCAAGCTCAACGGCACCTCTCTGCGTGTTGCCGGCGTGAAGGTGGTTTCCGTCAGCGACACGGAGATCGAACTGATCTTCAAGCGCAGCAAGTATATCTACAGAGGCACCCTGAATGTGAACGCCACCAGCGGCGATCTGAATGTTGAGCAGATCGCTACCCTGGATCTTGCAAACGTGACGATCAATGGCTCAGTGATGGATCTGTCCAACTATGTGGAGCAGGGCTTCGGCTACATCGACGGCAAGATCTATGTGCCCTACACCGGCGACGAGTCCTGCATCAACGAAAGCATCGTGGTGGTGTATGATGTGGAAGGCGTTTCCGGCACCATCAAAAACGATCCCAGCCTGTCCGTCCGGATCGTGGATACCACCTATGTGGACCTTTTTGAGATCGAAAGTGTCGCCATTTCCTCCTATGACGGCAGAATGTACTTCAGCACCAACCGGCGTAAGTACTCCGGTGACGGCGCATCCGACGGTGTGCACTATGTGAAGAATTTTGTGTATGACCCTGCCAAGGGTGATACCAGCTATCCCAATTTCCGCTGGGAGACTCAGAATGACCGGCTGGTATCCGTCACCGAAGGCGGCGCCGTGTTCAGCCAGCCTCTGAAGCAGGACGGTAAGATCTCCGACGGTACCATGACCTCTGCCCGTTACCACATGGAACAGTCTGTGACCTTGAAGCATGATCAGCCCTGGGTCATCGAGTATAAGACTGCCGGTAACGGCAGCGGTACCCTGTGGCTGTCGGAATCCGCCCGGAGCCACACCGTGGGCAATAAGTATATCTATCGCCGTAAGGGCAGCTCTGTGCTTGCTTTCGGTGAGTATGCGGATGGCAATTATCAGAACTACGGCATTGATCTTTCTGCCCATGGCATCGATGTGACCGAGACCCATGTTTACAGCTTCCGCAATGTGGTCAACAGCGACGGCACAAACATGATCTATCTGTACATCGACGGCACCAAGATCGGTAAGATGAACAATTACTTCGTTGGAGGCACCGCTCAGAATACCACCTCCAACTGGGTCAGCGGTAAGGATTTTACCTTCTCCTATATGGGAACGGTGAACCATCCCATTACCAACTGCACCCTGGAGTATATGCAGATCTGGGCGGAAGGCATTCCCGGTCAGATGGACGAGCCCAATACCTACCGTTGGGAAACGGCTTCCTCCGCTTTGACCAATATTACCCAGACCGGACTGACCGCCAATACCGCTACCAAGGTCGCCGGCTCCATCAGCGGCGATGCTTATACCAACGGCCGCTTTGAGCTGGAGAAGGAGGTCACCTTGCTCCATGACCGCAACTGGAGCATCCAGTGGCAGTCCGATACCTATTCCTCCGGTGCCATGCTGCTGACCTCTGTAAGAGGCGCCAAGGTTCAGGATGGACCGTATCTGTACCGGAGCGGCATCATTTCCCTGGGCTATTATGACGGCAGCGCTTTCCAAAATCATGGCATCAAGTTGTCTGACCATGATATTGATTATACCCAGCCCCATGTGTACCGGCTGACCAACCGGGTCAATGATGACGGCTCCAACATGGTCTATCTGTATGTGGACGATGTGGAGATCGGCCCCATGAACAATTATTTCCTGGGTGCCACCAGCCAGGGTACCACTTCCGATTGGCTCAACGGGCAGGATCTGTCCTTCCGCTATGTGGGCAATCTGCAGTACCCGCTGACCAATATGGAAATGAGCTATCTGCAGGTCTGGGAAAACGGCATCCCTGCCCAGGACAAGGCCGATACCTTCCGCTGGGAGCCCAAGTCCAACAAGCTGACCTCCATCACCGACGGATTCACGAAAAATCCCGTGACCAGTCTGGCAGGCTCCATCTCCGGCGATGCCTTTACAAATAGCTATTTCCGTCTGGAAAAGTCCGTGGTTTTGAATCACGACAGACTGTGGAGCGTCGAATGGCAGTCTGAGGGTACTTGGAAGGATGCTTCCAACGGTGCCATGCTGCTGTCCGCTTCCAGAAATAAAAACGAGCCCAACGGCGCATATCTGTACCGGAGAAATGACAGTACCTTTATCGCCTTTGGCGAGCGGGCAGACGGTGCCCATCAGAATTACGGCGTATCCCTCTCCGGACACGGCATCGACGGCACGGCCGCCCATGTTTACCGCCTGGAAAACCGTATCAACAGCGACGGCTCCAACATGGTCTATCTGTTTGTGGACGGCAAGGAGATCGGCCCCATGAATGAATATTTCCAGGGAGGAACAGCGCAAAATACCACCAGTAACTGGGTTTCCGGTAAGGATTTTGTGTTCTCCTACCTGGGTACCTCTCAGTTCCCCATTGGTTCTTGCAACATTGATTACATTCAGATCAACGAAGGCTGCACCCATGAATACGGTCCCTGGTCTGCAGGCAATGCCACCTGCGAAGCACCCGGCACCAGAACCCGTACCTGCACCATCTGCGGCAATGTGGAAACCGAGGCGGTGGCTGCCACCGGACACAGCTATAAGGCTGTTGTAACGGCACCTACCTGCACCGCCCAGGGCTATACCACCTATAGCTGCGCCTGCGGCAGCAGCTATGTTTCCGACTATGTTGCGGCTACCGGGCACAGCTACACCGGTAGTGTCACAACGGCACCCGGTTGCGAAACGGAGGGCGTGAAGACCTACGTCTGCTCCTGCGGCAGCAGCTATACAGAGCCGATTTCCCCGGTGGGACACAGCTATAAGGCTGTTGTGACGGCACCCACCTGCACCGCACAAGGCTACACGACCTATTCCTGCGATTGCGGCAGCGGTTACACCAGCGATTACATCGCCGCTACCGGACACAGCTATACCGGCAAGATCACCACCCAACCCACCTGCGATAAGACCGGCGTGAAGACCTTCACCTGCGCCTGCGGTGACAGCTATACGGAAACCGTCGCTGCCACCGGACATTCCTATCAGATGGTCGTCACAGCGCCCACCTGCACCAGCGACGGATACACCACCTATATTTGCACCTGCGGCAGCAGCTTTGTCGGCGGACACGTTAGCTCCACCGGACACAGCTGGAATGATGGTGTTGTGACTCTGCCGCCTACCTGCACCGAAGTGGGCTATAAGACCGTCACCTGCGGCACCTGCGGACAGACCCGGAATGTAGAAATTCCGGCAGGCGGACACACCTTTGTTGGCGGCTCCTGCTTTATCTGCGGCGCGGCTGATCCGGATGCCATCGTGGTTCCCACCATCACCCTGAAGACCCCCACGCTGCTGCTGGAGGATACCATCAAGCTGAACATCTACTACA
>JAZNRS010000052.1:0-6090 GCA_045590815.1 Faecousia sp. | reverse complement strand
CGTAGGGGCCGATGCCCACATCGGCCCTATTTTGGCTGTGACCCACGGGTCGATGTGGGCATCGACCCCTACGGGGTGATACTTTTATTTACATTGTCCCAAAAGACCATCCTTGAAGATTTCCAGGATCTCCACGTCCTTGATCCGGTTGTGCAGGTCGCTGCCGGGGACGTAGATCTTCATATAATTGGGGGCGTGACCGGTGTAGAATTCCCCCTCTGGTTCCTCAAAAAGCACCTTTTGGGTGGTGCCGATAAGACTTTCCCGGTACCGGCGGCTCATTTCCTCCGCCACGGCGATGGCGGCCTTGCTCCGGGCCTCCTTCACGGCGTTGGGGTGCTGACCGGGGAGCTTGTCCGCCGGGGTGCCCGGTCGCCGGGAGTAGGGGAAAATGTGCATATCGGCGAAGCCGCATTTGCGGATAAATGCCAGACTTTCGGCGAATTCTTCCTCCGTTTCCCCGGGGAACGCCACGATCATGTCCGTGGTAATGGCGCAGCCGGGGAAGGCGTTTTTCAAAAGCTGCACACTCTCCAAATACCGGGCGGTGTCGTATTTTCGCTTCATCCGTGCCAGGACACTGTCGCACCCGGACTGCATGGAAAGATGGAATTGGGGGCACAAATTGGGTAAATTCTGCATTTTTTCGCAGAATTCCGCCGTGATGATCCGGGGCTCCAGGCTGCCCAAACGCACCCGGCAATCCGGCACCGCCCGACACACCGCCTCAATGAGCACGCCGGGATCGGGCTTACCCGGCAGGTCAACGCCCCAGGAGGCGATCTCGATGCCCGTGAGCACGATCTCCTTGTAGCCCTGGTCTGCCAAAGCTTTGCACTGCTCCACCGCCACCTCCAGGGGTGCCGAACGGACGGGACCCCGGGTGTAGGGGATGATGCAGTAGGTGCAGAAATTTCGACATCCGTCCTGCACCTTCACCATGGCACGGGTGCGCTTTTCCAAACCGCCGGCAGGGAGAATTTCAAAATCCCGGCGGCGCAGCGCCTCGTCGTGATGGCTCGGGCGCTGCCGGTCAGCGGCGGTGGCGATGAGCATGTCCACAAATTCCTGCCGGTTGGCGCTGCCGCCGATGACATCGGCTTCCAGTTTTTCCGCAACCTGGGGGTCGTGCTGGCTGTAGCAGCCGCACACGGCAATCACCGCCTCCGGATGCTCCCGGCGGCACCGGCGGATCACCGCCCGGTTCTTCTTATCCGCAACGGCGGTGACGGAGCAGGTGTTGATCACATAGGCGTCGCAAGCCTCGTCAAAGCTGCCGATCTCGTGCCCCCGGCAGCGCAAAAGCTGCTCCATCGCCTGGGTCTCGTATTGATTTGTCTTGCACCCAAGGGTGTAAAATGCAAATTTCATGTCAAATCCACCAAAAATTATGAGATTCTTTTGTATTGCTTGTCCAATGCGTCAATTGAAAAAATGGGAAATCCTGCTATAATAATCACATTGGAGGGTTTTCCTCTATTATACACGAAGGCACCGCTTTTGTACAGCATGGAGGGAAAAAACGTGAAACAGTTTGATATCGTTCTGCGTTCTTTCCAGGATGTGCAGGAGTTTGTGGAGGTCGCCACCATCCAGCCTTTCCGGATCTTAGTGGGAAATGACCGCAGTCGTGTCAACGCCAAAAGCTTTATGGGGATGTTCAGCCTCAACTACGCCGAGCCCATCCAGGTTCGTGCCGACTGCTCCGAGCTGGATTGCGAGCAGTTCAAATCCGCTGTGGATAAGTTTTTGGCAGTGTAAATATGGCTCTTGTAGCACCGTCCTGGGAATACCTGGGGCGGTTTTTTTATGTAATGCATATGTAGGGCGGGGGCGAATGCCTCCCTTATGCAAAGGGAGGCATTTGCCCCCGCCCTACATGGACGTTACTTATATTGAATTGCTCCGTTCACATTTTGGGGTGAAAGTCTTTACAAAATGTTCACCAGAACTTGACAAAATGGGCTATAATATAGAAAAAGACAAACTATACCATCAGGAGGTATCTTTATGGCTATTTCTGTTTTGATCGTGGAAGACGACCGCAACATTGCGGAGCTGTTGCAGATGTATCTGGAAAAGGAAGGCTACGCCGTCACCACTGCCTTTGATGGCGGTCAGGGCTTGAGCAAATTCCGCAGCATTAAGCCGGATCTGGTACTGCTGGATGTGATGATGCCGGTGATGGACGGCTGGAGCGTGTGCAAGACCATCCGTGCCGAATCCCAGACCCCGGTGATCATGCTTACCGCCAAGGGCGAAACCGATGACAAGGTTACCGGTCTTCGCTCCGGTGCCGACGACTATATCACCAAGCCCTTCGAAATGAAAGAAGTCCTCGCCCGGATCGAGGCGGTGCTCCGCCGCAGCGCCGGTGTGTCCACCGAGCAGAAGGTGCGCCGGCTGGCCTACGACAAGCTGGTCATCGACATGGACGCCTTCGAGCTGACGGTGGACGGCAAAAAGGTGGACACCCCGCCCAAGGAAATGGAGCTGCTGTTTTACCTTGCCTCCTCTCCCAATCGGGTGTACACCCGCAATCAGCTGCTGGACGAGGTCTGGGGCTTCGACTATTTCGGCGACTCCCGGACGGTGGATGTCCACGTCAAGCGCCTGCGTGAAAAGCTGGAGGGCGTGTCCGAAAGCTGGAGCCTAAAGACCGTCTGGGGCGTGGGCTACAAATTTGAGGTCAACGGATGAGAAGCACCTACGGCCGGATCCTGTTCTCGGCAACGTTGGTGCTGCTGTTGGCGTTGCTGGTGGTGGGCATTTCCCTCCGGGCGTTGCTCAACAAGCATCTGACCAACAGCACCTTTTCTGAGCTGGAGCAGGAAGCGGATGTGCTGGCGCAGCTGACTTCCTCCTACGGTTCCCGGGGTTCCGCATCCGGAATGGATTACCTGTTTAATCTGGATACTGCTCTGCGGATCACCGAGTCCGATGCGGTGATCTGCGATCCCAACGGACGGGTGCTCCTTTGCTCCGATCAGCTGTTAGGCTGCGAGCACCAGGGAATGGCTATCGGAAAAGATTATGTAAACCGCGTAGTAGAGGATGGCAGCGCCCGGGACACCGGTTACATTGAAGGTCTTTACGACGAAGCCCGGTACATTTACGCCACGCCGGTGTACACCCAGCAAGGGGAACTCATGGGCGTGGTGGTCATGTCCCGAACCACCCAGGATGCCCAGACGCTGATGGATGAGATGACGGATGTGTATCTGCCTCTGGCGGCGCTGGTGATCATCGTTTCGGTGTTTGTGATCGCCCTGTATGTGCGGCGGCAGACCCACCCTCTTTATGAAATGGCACGCACCGCCCGTTCCTTCGGTCACGGCAATCTGGATGCCCGGGTGGATACCTCCCGGAAGCACCCCCGTGAGGTGGAGGAGCTGGCGCTGGCGTTCAATAATATGGCGTCCTCCCTGCAAAAGAGCGAGTATCAGCGGCAGGAATTCGTCGCCAATGTGTCCCACGAGCTGAAGACCCCCATGACCACCATCGGCGGCTATGTGGACGGCATCCTGGACGGCACCATCCCCCCGGAAAAGAGCCGGCAGTACCTGCAGATCGTGTCCGACGAAACCAAACGGCTGAGCCGGTTGGTGCGGAGCATGCTGGATATTTCCCAGCTGCACACCGAGGAGGGCATCCCCGAGGAGCGCAAGACCCGGTTTGATCTGTGCGAGGCCGCCGGTCAGGTGCTCATCACCTTCGAGCGGAAGATCATCTCCAAGGGCGTCCAGGTGGAGGTGGAAATGCCGGAGCATCCGGTGTTTACCTTGGCAAATGCTGACTATGTGACCCAGGTGATCTACAATCTGCTGGACAATGCGGTGAAATTCTGCCCCGAAGGGGGCGTGGTTGGTCTGCGGATCCGGGAAAGCGACCACAAAGCCCATATTTCTATTTATAATGATGGTGAAACCATCCCTCCGGAGGAGCTGCCCTTGCTCTTCGACCGGTTCCACAAGCTGGACAAAAGCCGCTCGCAAAATCGGGACGGCTGGGGACTGGGACTGTATATCGTCCGAACCATCGTGTGCAGCCATGGTGAGAATATTTCCGTGTCCAGCCGGGACGGCAGAACGGAATTCACCTTCACCATGCCGCTGGTAATATAATAATCGTGTCATTGCGAGCCAGTGCGCACACTGGCGTGGCAATCTCCTAAGATTTGCGCATCGCCACAGGAGATTGCCACGTCGGGCTTCGCCCTCCTCGCAATGACAGTGCCCCCCCTAAACGAGGTGTATCTATGAAGCGCAAAGAAAATGTGACTCCCTGGGAGCCGGACACCTATCAGACCGGTGCCACCCCCCAACCCAGATCCAGCCGTGGACCCATGGCGGTGATGCTGGTGCTGGTCGTGACCCTGGCAGGACTTTTGAGCATGTCCGGTATGCTGAATGTGCGGCTGTTTGCCACGCTGTACGCCCAGGAACCCACCCAACCGCCCTTTTCTCTCAATGAAAATGCCCAAACCTACGCCACGGAAGCGGCTGAGCCGCTGTCCGATGCCCAACCGGGCATTGGTATTTCCGGTGACTCGGTGGATGAGGTCCATCAGCGGCATTTCCAGCTGCCCCAGGGACTGTTCATCACGGAGGTGTCGGAGGATGCGTCCTCCCGGGGCATCCAGGAGGGTGACGTGCTGCTGACCCTGGACGGCTACCCCATCACCGACCAGCTGAGTCTGGACAGTCTGCTGAAAAATATCAGCATTGGCGAGCCGGTGCAGGTCACCGTCTATCGCTACGGCGGCGACGAGGAGATCTGTTTCGAGCTGACTGTTACCGAGGATTGGGGTGGCTGATATGGAAATTTACCGTCAAAAATTCGTCATCGAACCCACCGCGGTGGATCGGTACAAGCGGCTGAAGCCCTCCATGCTCCTGCTCTACGCTCAGGAGGTGGCAGGTCACCACAGCGATGCGCTGAGCTTCACCTATGCCGGCTTGGCTGCCCGGGGTATTTTCTGGGCGGTGATCCGCAACCGGGTGGAGATCACCCGTCTGCCCATGGAGGGGGAAACCATCACCCTGGAAACCTGGCCCATGCCCACCACCCGGGTGGCGTACCCCCGTGCCACGGCGGCTTATGATGCGGCTGGAAACCTGCTGTTTCGCAGCACCAGTCTGTGGGTGCTCATGGACATCAAAAATCGGAGTATGATCCTGCCGGGAAAGAGCGGCGTGGATGTGCCGGGGATCCTCCGGGGCAACGAGCTGGAGGCGCCCAAGTCCCTGGTGCCCAAGGCGCTCAGCCAAAGCAGCTGCCGCCGGGTGTGCTTTACGGACCTGGACTGCAACGGACATATGAACAACGCCCGGTACCTGGATTGGATGGCGGATCTGCTGCCCAGCGATTTTCACCGGGAGAAGGCGCTGAAGGGTTTTTCCCTGTGCTATCTCAGCGAGTCCCTGGAGGGGGATGACCTGAATGTGACCTGGGAATTGGACGAATCGGACACCTTGAATGTGGGCATCCACCGGGGTGAAAAGGATCGGATCTTTGCCGGCCGGATGCAGTTTTGATAAGTTGATATGTAAACCAAAGAATTCCCCATGGCTGACGGCTCAGCCATGGGGAATTTTGTCGAAAAGCGAAGAATGACAAAGGGTTTGCCCTGTGGAGAAAGCTGTGGATAATGTGGATAACCCTTGTGTAAAACCCTTGTGGATTGTGCATAACTTCCGGTTTATGTCAACCAATATTCTGTCTCGCCCAAGCGGTAAATGATTGTTTATAAGCCTTCCCCCTGGGGGGAAGGTGGCAAAAATCTTTGATTTTTGACTGATGAGGGGGCAAACAGTGGGTTTTGTAGTCTGTAAAGCCCCTCATCCGCCTCCTTCGGAGGCACCTTCCCCCCAGGGGGAAGGCTTATAAACAATCATTTACCAATGAAAAAACGGCAAAATACCCCCGGAGGGAACTCCCAATGTCATTAAGTTAAGAAATCATGTCATTCTGAGCGAGCGTCAGCGAGTCGAAAAATCTACGCATTTCGTCTACTTTTTAGATAAAATCGGTGCGTAGATCCTTCGACTTCGCTATGCTACGCATAGCTTCGCTCAGGATGACATCCCT
>JAZNRS010000051.1:0-10656 GCA_045590815.1 Faecousia sp. | reverse complement strand
CTACTTTGCACAGTAAAATTTTCACCCGTAGGGGAGGGTCATCGACCCTCCCTAGGGCAGGTCAATGACCTGCCCCTACAAATAAAAATCGGGCGGGTCGAAAGGCCCGCCCTTACTATTTGCGCCTGCGGCGACGGGGGGGTCATGTCCCCCCCCCACAAAAGCATAATCGTTGGGGCGGGTCTTGACCCGCCCTTATATTTTTGCGCCTAACGGTAACGGGCGGCAGGTTGGCGCCCCTACGACGCGCCTAACGGCGAAGGGAGGGTCAAGACCCTCCCCTACAAGGAAAACTAAACCGTAGGGGCCGATGCCCACATCGGCCCGGGGGCGGGTCGATGCCCCGCCCCTACAAGGTTTTGGGCGGCAGGTTGCCGTCCTTACGATATAAGAAAAGGAGCTGCCGGGTGGCAGCTCCTTTGGTTTATGTATCAGTCGTCGATGCTGGGGTCGGTGGCGGGGGCCACGATGGCGGCAACCTCCTCGGAGGGGGCCTTGGTGACCATGGTCACAGCCACAGCGGCGATCAGACCTGCCACAAAACCGGGCAGGATCTCGTAAATTCCGGTGGGGTAGATCACAGCGGGGATGATGGTGTTGGTGCAAAGCAGCAGCCATGCGATATCCACCACGGCGCCCACCACGATACCGGCAACAGCACCGGGGTAGTTAAACCGCTTCCAGAACAGGCTCAGGATCACAACCGGGCCGAAGGAGGCACCGAACAGACCCCATGCGTTTTCCACCATGGACATGATGCTGTTGGTCCAGCTCTTGGGATCGTTGATGCCGGCAGCGGCAATGAAGAAGGCTACAATAGCCACGATCACAACCACGATACGGCCTACCCACAGCATTTCCGTGTCGGAAGCCTTGTTCTTACGGATGATGGGCTGGTACAGGTCGCTGGCGAAGGAAGAGGATGCCACCAGCAGCTGAGAATCGGCGGGGGACATGGCGGCGGCCACGATGGCAGCCAGCAGCAGACCGGCAATGAACGCCGGGAACAGCGCCTGCACGATGGTGATGAAAATGTCCTGACCGTGGTCGGGCAGCAGCGTGACGGCCAGCGCCTTGCCGTTAGGCAGGATGAAGGCTCTGCCCAGAATGGCGATGGCGATGGCGGCACCCAGGGTCAGAATGACCCAGATGATGGCCACAGTGGCGGATTTCTTAATCATAGAGGGCTTCTCAATGGCCATGAACCGGACGATGATATGGGGCATACCGAAATAGCCCAGACCCCAGGACAGACCGGTGACGATCTCACGCCAGTCGGCAGAGAAGGGATTGGTGCCGAACGCGGCGATCTGCTCGCCGTTGGCAGCAATGAAAGAACCGTAGAAGCCTGCGTCAGACTTGCCGAACCACATAAGGATGGGCACTGCCAGCAGAGCTACCAGCATCATCAGACCCTGGAAAAAGTCCGTCCAGCACACGGCCTTGTAGCCGCCCAGAAAGGTGTAGATCAGGATCAGCAGGGCAAACACGCCCATGGCTAACATCTGCTTATCCGCAAACCAGGGGATGACAGCGCACATAACGTTCTTGCCGGCAACGAATGCGGAAGATACATAAATGGTGAAGCTGATCAGGAAGATCACCGCGCAGATGATCTTCAGCACCGGGCTTTTGGATGCGAAGCGGTTGGTTAAGTACTGGGGCAGGGTGATGGAGTCACCGGCGGCCCGGGAAAACCGGCGTAGACGCTTGGCGGTGAAGATCCAGTTGGCGGCGGTGCCCAAAGCCAGACCGATACCGATCCAGACCTTGCCCATGCCGAAGGCGATGATGCTTCCAGGGAAGCCCATCAGAAGCCAGCCGGACATATCCGACGCCTGTGCGCTCATGGCGGTGACCCAGGGGCCCATGGAACGGCCACCCAGGAAGTAATCCTTCTCACCGGCACCGGAGGACCGGAAGAAGAAAAACAGTCCAATGCCCAAAATCAGCGTAAAATACAGAATAAATGCCAATAGTGTCATATTTTTTTCCTCCAAAAACGAAATCTTTGACAGTATAGCATATATTTCTGCAAAAAGCAAGTGTCTTTGCATGGAGGACTATATTTTTGTTGCATCCGGGGAACGGATGTGCTATAATGGGCCAAGAGGAGGGGATAGTATGTATGATTTTGGAAATTATCAGGATTACTTCGCCCAGTATGAGGAATTTTTGAAATTTTTGATGTCCGATACCGTCAATAGCATCATGTCCTATGTGATGCTTCTGGCGTTTTCGGTGGTGGCGTATATTTTCCAGGGACGTGCCATGTACGCCGTGGCGCAGCGCCGGGGGATCGAGAAGCCCTGGCTGGCTTGGGTGCCTGTGGGTAACGCCTGGATGATGGGCTGCATTTCCGACCAGTATCGCTATGTGAAGCTTGGACAGGTGAAAAATAAGCGCAAGATCCTTCTGGGGTTGGAGATTGGCGTAATGGCGATGGCTTTGGTGGCATCGGCGGCGCTGATCCTGCTGGCGTTCCAGGGTGTGGATGTCGTGAGCGGCGAGCATACCGCCGGTTCCGCGGAAAGCTATGCGGTGTCCATGTTGGGGATTTTGGCAATTTGCTTTGGACTGATTGCTGTGTCCGTGGCCTATATGATCGTGTATTATATGTCGCTGTGGGATTATTTTCACTCCTGCAATCCCCAGTATGCCAAGCTGTTTTTCCTGCTGAGTGTTCTGATCACTTATCCCCAGCCCTTCTTTATGTTTGCTTGCCGGGACAAGGATCTGGGTATGCCCCCTCGTCGGTGTACGCTCCCGGAGGAGTTTTTTATCCCGCCTATGGAGCAAAACGAATTTCGGGAAGAGTAAGAAATGTGCAGACCGCAAGGTCTGCACATTTTGCGTTTTAGGGAGAGGTAAATGATTGTTTAGCGACCTAACGGCAAAACATCGTAGGGGAGGGTCATCGACTCTCCCGGTGATTTTGCGGTGCAAAATCACAATTGCCAAAGGCAATCAAAATGTACGAATCTTCCAAAAACCGGAAATTGTGAACAATTTCCGGCGGGCGGGTCATTGACCCGCCCCTACATTAGAATCACCATTTAGTGCGCTAAACAATCATTTATACGTCTTATATCTTACCCTGCAAAACCAAAAGAAGCAGAATGCAGGTAATCAAAAGGACACCCCCCAGCAGATAAATGCCGAATTTGCTGCTCTTTTCCGCCGGTGCGGGGCTGTCCAGTAGCCGGGTTTTCCGCAAGGCGGTAACCAGGGGCTTGTAAAGGCACAAGGTCAGGGCAGAATTCAGTCCTGCCTTGATCAGATTAAACGGCAGGAAGGTGGGCACCAGCATCGCCTCCACCGCCTCCCGGGCCACGCCCATATACAGCGGCGTGATCAGCCAGTTCCAAAGCAGCATCACCGCCACCATGGTCACGGTGCCTGCCAGCAAACCGAAGATCGCACCCCAAAGGGTACGCCGGTACTTATACACAAGCGCCGCTGTGCAGGAAAACGCACAGGAGGACAGCAGATTCATCAGCGCCCCGATGGGACCGGTTTCGCTGATGGTCACCATCTCCAAAAGGGCGACCACGAAGGAGACGATCACCGATGCCAGCGGTCCCAAAATGAAGCCGGCGATGGTAATGACCACGTCCTTGGGCTCGTATTTCAGGAATGCCACCGCCGGGATGCGGATGACGCACACGGTCACATACGCCAGTGCCGCGAATACTGCCAGCAGTACCAGTTTTTTTACCGGGAATTTCTTCATATTTCCACCTGATTTCATAAAAATACGCCCTGAGAACTATCTCAGGGCGATGGAAAAACATGCTGTCATTGCGAGCCGGTGCGCACACCGGCGTGGCAATCTCCTAAGATTTGCTCATCGCCATAGGGGATTGCCACGTCGCTTCGCTCCTCGCAATGACACAAATCTATCTTCTTCCATCCAGACTTTCTGGGCATCTGCACGAAAATCAGTTTTCATAGCTGCCCAACTGTCGGTATCGGAATTGCACCGATTCGGCGCCGAGGCGCTCGCGGACTGTCACCGCCGGTGGGGAATCTCACCCCGCCCTGAAGATTTAGTTAAGGGGCACCCCTAAAGACAAAATTTTGGCGAAGTGCCCGTCCTTTTGCTCCAGCTTTTGCTTATAAAAACCTTGAAATACACAAAGTATTCCTGCGGTTTTTAACACAAAATCTGAAGCAAAAATCCTGGGTACCCGCTCAAAATTTTGTCTTTAGAGGTGCCCTGGTGAACTTTTCTACACCATAGCACGGTATCCGGGTGTTGTCAAGTGGAAAAAGCTGTGGTAAAATCAAAACAATAAGGGCCGATGTGGGCATCGGCCCCTACATGACGTTATGTGGCGGGCATTTTGAAGCCACGGATGGCGCCTTTGGGGGAGGTATCGGTGATATCGCCGCCGATGACCTGGTTTTTCCGGATCAGAAGCGTGGCGTACACCGGCTCCGTGGCGCCGGGATAATTGTTGATCTTGTACACATAGCGCATCACCGTTTCTCCGGCATGGGCGCTGAGATCATACCCCTGGCTCTTTTGCAGGGAATTGTACCGCTGGAATACCTCGCTGCTTTCCGCCGGGATCCGAACCTGGCTGGATTCTGTGGGCGAGGTGGTCACATCCCAGCCGAAGCCTGCCAAAAACTGCACCCGGTCGTCGTTATTTGCCACCGCCGCAACACCGGTGGATGCCGGTGCGGAATCCCGTCCCCCAAAAATCAGGATCAGTCCGATCACAAGGGCTACGATCCCTGCCAGCACGATTGCGATTTTTTTCTTATCGACCTTTGCGGTCATTACCAACATGATGATCCCTCCAGTTCTTTTCTTGCTGTACAGCCTATGAAGGAAAGGGAAGGGATAGAACAAGTTTGTCATCCTGAGCATAGCTGTGCGTAGCACAGCGAAGTCTACGCACCCAAATAAGATGAAATGCGTGGATTCTTCGACTCGCTGACGCTCGCTCAGAATGACAAGGTTTTTACTTAGAACGGAGGAAGTATGGAGCGACTGGACAAATTCTTATGCGACAGCGGCGTGGGGACACGTTCCCAGGTGAAGCTGATTTTAAAGGCCGGACGGGTGACGGTGGATGGCGCCGTTGTCCGGGACAATAGCACTAAAATCGACCCGAAAACCCAAAAAATCTGCCTGGATGGGGATGCTTTGGGCGGGAAACAGCGCCTCGTGGCGATGCTCAACAAGCCTGCCGGCTTCGTCACCGCCACGGAGGATGCCACCGAGCGCACCGTCATGGAGCTGCTGCCGGAGGCGCTGCGCAAGCAGGATGTGAAGCCCGTGGGACGGCTGGACAAAGCCACCGAGGGGCTGCTACTCTTTACCAATGACGGAGACCTCCTGCACCGGCTCATCAGCCCCAAAAAGGAAGTGCCCAAGGTCTATTATGCCAAACATGAGGGTGCCGCAAATGCGGAGGATGTGGCGGCCTTTGCCGCAGGACTGACCCTCCGGGATGGGACGGTTTGCCTGCCTGCGAAGCTGGAGCCGTTGGGGGTGGGGGAGAGCCTCATCACCGTCTGCGAGGGAAAATATCACCAGGTGCGCCGGATGATGGCATCCCGGGGGATGCATGTTTTATATCTGGAGCGGCGGCAGGAGGGGAAGCTCACCCTTGGAAATTTGTCCCGGGGAGAAGTTCGCCTTTTGTCAGAAGAAGAAATCAATCTACTGGAAACGGATGCGTAAATGCGCATCCGATTTTTATATGAGCGGTGTTATTGTAGGGCGAGGGCATGCCCTCGCCGTGTCGCCCCGTAGGGGCGACAGCTTCGCACTGCGCCTACGGCGACGGGGGGGTCATGGCCCCCCCCCACAATCGGATTGCCATTTATGCGCATTTACCCATTGATTATTTTGAAATTTGTGTTATTATTATAATGTATGATTATGCGCATTGCGAAATAAGGAGTTATGAAATGATTACTGTCAGCAATCTTGGTATGCAATTTGGCGGTCAGTGGCTGTTCCAGCACGTTGACCTGCAGTTCCTCCATGGCAACTGCTATGGCATCATCGGTGCCAACGGCGCCGGCAAGTCCACCTTCCTGCGTCTGCTCACCGGCGAGCTGGAGTCCACCGCCGGCAACATCGCCATCGATCCCGACAAGCGGGTTTCCGTCCTGAAGCAGAACCAGAACGCCTACGACGATTACACCATCATGGACACCGTCATCATGGGAAATCAGCATCTGTACGATGTGATGAAGGAAAAGGATGCCATCTACGAAAAGGAAGATTTCTCCGATGAGGACGGCCTGCGCGCCGCCGATCTGGAGGCAGAATTTGCAGAGCTGGGCGGCTGGGAAGCCGAGTCCGATGCCTCCCGTCTTTTGCAGGGTCTGGGCATCGGCACCGATATGCACTACGACATGATGGGCTCCACCGACCCCCGTCTGAAGGTGAAAGTCCTGCTTGCCCAGGCGCTGTTCGGCAATCCCGACATCATCATGCTGGACGAGCCCACCAACAACCTGGATATCGAAGCCATCAACTGGCTGGAGGACTTCCTGCTGGACTTCCCCGGCATGGTCATCGCTGTCAGCCATGACCGTCACTTCCTGAATACTGTCTGCACCCACACCGTGGACATTGACTACGGCAAGATCAAGATGTATGTGGGTAACTACGACTTCTGGTACGAGTCTTCCCAGATGGTGCAAGCCATGATCCGCAACAAGAACAAGAAGAACCAGGAGAAGATCGAAGAGCTGCAGATGTTCATTCAGCGCTTCTCTGCCAACAAGTCCAAGGCAAAGCAGGCTACCGCCCGCCGCAAGCTGCTGGACAAGCTGACCGTGGAGGAGATGCCCTGCTCCACCCGGCGCTACCCCTTTGTGGGCTTCATGCCGGAGCGTGAGCTGGGCAAGGATATCCTCACCGTTAAGGACGTTTCCGTCACTGTGGACGGGGAAAAGCTGCTGGATAAGGTCTACTTCTCCGTGGGTAAGAATGACAAGATCGCCTTCGTGGGCGAAAATGAGAAGGCACAGACCGCTCTCTTCCAGATCCTCATGGGCGAGCTGGAGCCCGACGAGGGCAGCATCAAGTGGGGCATTTCCACCATCCGCAGCTACCTGCCCAAGGACAATTCCGAGTATTTCGAGGGCAACAAGATGGAGCTGGTGGACTGGCTGCGCCAGTATTCCGCCAAGAAGGACGATGTGTACCTCCGGGGCTTCCTGGGCCGTATGCTCTTCGGTAATGATGACGTGTTCAAGAGCGTTGAGGTGCTGTCCGGCGGCGAAAAGGATCGCTGCATGCTCTCCAAGATGATGCTGTCCGGCGCCAATGTGGTACTTCTTGACCAGCCCACCAACCACCTGGACATGGAATCCATCCAGGCAGTGAACAAGGGTCTGGAGGCCTTCACCGGCGTTGTGCTGCTGGCATCCCACGACCACGAAATGCTGACCTCCACCTGTAACCGGGTCATCGCATTCCAGCCCGACGGCACCATCGTCGACCGCTACGGCACCTATGATGACTACCTCGCCTGGATGGCCGAAAACAAGCAGCAGTAACGTGTTGTCATCCTGAGCGAGCGGAGCGAGTCGAAGGATCTACCACGAAAATATAGGAGAAATGCTATGTATTATGTATATATCCTATCAAATTGGTGTGATTCTGTGTTATATATCGGTGTAACCAGCAACCTTCCTCGGCGGCTTTATGAGCATCGCAATGGACTGGCGGACGGGTTTACTAAAAAGTATAACGTTCACAAATTGGTATATTTCGAGCAAACCAATGATGTACGAAGTGCAATTGAAAGAGAAAAACAGCTGAAAGGCTGGACAAAAGCAAAAAAGAATTGGTTAATTGCAAAAGCAAATCCAAGCTGGAGCGATTTGTCGGAAGATTGGGAGTAACGTAAGATAGTAGATCCTTCGACTCCGCTTCGCTCCGCTCAGGATGACATACGTTTTCAGGAGTATGAACTATGAAAAAAATCTTAGATATCATCACCGCCAAGATGCAGCAGGCATTTGTGGATGCCGGTTATGATGCATCCTTTGGTCGGGTGACGGTTTCCAACCGGCCCGATCTGTGCGAATATCAGTGCAACGGCGCCCTGGCTGCCGCCAAGCAGTACAAGTGCGCCCCCATCGCCATCGCCAATGGGGTGGTCGAAAAGCTGGACGAGGGGGACTACTCTCTGGTAGAGGCCGTCATGCCCGGTTTTATCAATTTGAAGCTCAGTGACAGCTTCCTCCAGTCCTACCTGGAGGAAATGCGCACTGCCCCCGACTTCGGTGTGGAAAAGATCGGCGCCGGTAAGACCATCGTGGTGGACTACGGTGGCCCCAACGTTGCCAAGCCCCTGCACATCGGTCACCTGCGCTCCGCCATCATCGGCGAGAGCCTGAAGCGGCTGTACAAATTCCTGGGCTACAACACCATCGGCGACATTCATCTGGGCGACTGGGGTCTGCAGATGGGTCTGATCATCTCCGAGCTGGAGGAGCGTCAGCCCGGTCTGTGCTATTTCGATCCCGACTATACCGACGAATATCCTGCCGAGCCTCCCTTCACCATTTCCGAGCTGGAGGAGATCTATCCTGCCGCCTCTGCAAAGAAGAAGGATGATGCGGCTTTTGCGGAAAAAGCCCACAACGCCACCTTCGAGCTGCAGCAGGGTCGCCGGGGCTACCGTGCCATTTGGCAGCACATCATGAAGCTGAGCGTGGCGGACATGACCAAGATCTACGACAATCTGGATGTCCACTTTGAAAGCTGGCTGGGCGAAAGTGATGCCGATCCCTACATTCCTGCCATGATCGAGGATATGAAAGCCAAGGGTCTGGCGGTGCTCAGCGAGGGCGCGCTGGTGATGCCCGTTGCCGAGGAGACCGACAAGAAGGAGGTTCCTCCCTGCATTCTGGTGAAGTCCGACGGCTCCTCTATCTACGCCACCACCGACCTGGCGACCATGGTGCAGCGGATGCAGGACTTTAACCCCGATAAGATGCTGTACCTTACCGACAAGCGGCAGGCGCTGCACTTTGAGCAGGTGTTCCGTGCCTCCCGGAAGGCAGGGATCGTGGGTGCCGATACGGAGCTGGAGCACGTTGGCTTCGGCACCATGAACGGCAAGGACGGCAAGCCCTTCAAGACCCGTGAGGGCGGCGTGATGCGGCTGGAGAATCTCATCGCCGACATGACCGATTTCGTCCGCGCCAAGGTCGTGGAGAACAAGATCGTGGCGGAAGATGAGGTGGAAGCTACCACCAAGACCATCGCCATGGCCGCGCTGAAGTACGGCGATCTGAGCAATCAGCCCACCAAGGATTATATTTTCGATCTGGATCGGTTCGCCGCCTTCGAGGGCAACACCGGACCGTACATTCTGTACACCATCGTGCGGATCAAGTCCATTTTGGCTCGCTACGGCGACTGGAAGCACCTGAGCATCCAGCCTGCGGCCAACGCCTACGCCAAGGATCTGATGCTGGACATCACCAAGTTTGGTCCCACCCTGGAAACCGCCTTGAGCAGCTCCGCACCGAATCTGATCTGTGCCTATATCTATGAGCTGGCAGGCGCCGCCAACAAGTTCTATCACGAAACCCCCATTCTGAAGGAGGAAATCGAGGAACTGAAGGCCGGTTATATTGCCCTCATGGGTCTGACCAAGGAGATCCTGGAGCAGTGCATCAATATTCTGGGCTTCTCCGCCCCGGAAAAAATGTGATGCAAACAAAGACCAAATCCCTAATTTGGGTCATTGCTGCGGCGCTGGTGTGCTGCGGCGTAATGGCACTGGTGGATGGCGTCATCCAGCCGGGATATGCGGCGAAATCCGCCATCAAGATCGTGATATTTGCCTTGATCCCGGCGGCGCTGACTGTGTTATGTAAACTAACATCCCTAAAAGAGATCCTCGTATTCCGCAAAAAAGGCGTGCTTCTGGCGCTGGGGCTGGGGGTTGCCATCTACGGCATCATTCTGGCGGCCTATTTCATCGCCCGACCCTACTTTGATTTTTCCAAGGTGGCCGGCAGTTTAACGAAAAGCGCCGGTGTTACCAAAGATAATTTCCTGTTCGTATCTCTTTACATCTCCTTCGCCAACTCTCTGCTGGAGGAATTCTTTTTCCGGGGATTTCTGTTCACCAACCTGAAGCGCAGCAGCGGCGCCGCTGTGGCTTACGGGATCAGCGCATTGGCTTTTGGCTTGTACCATGTGGCTATGATGATCGGCTGGTTCGGTTTCTGGCTCAATGCATTGGTGATGCTCGGTCTGTTAGCCGGCGGCGTGATTTTCAACTGGCTTAATGAAAAGCTGGGCTGCATCTATGCCTCCTGGCTGACCCATATGTTTGCCAACTTCGCCATCAACACCATCGGTTTCATTCTGCTGAATACCTAAAAATAACGCCATCTCAGACGAGATGGCGTTATTTTGTTCAAAAGAACGTTAAATGATTGTTTATATTAGTAACCCATCGTAGGGCAAGGGCATGCCCTTGCCGTCTGCGGCTGTAAGCCGCAGAGCGCCGGTTGCGGCGCAAAGGCTCCCTTGTGCAAAGGGAGCTGTCGAAAATCGGCTCTTCGGAACCGATTTTTGACTGAGGGATTGTTTGCTGTTACCCTATAATTTTCCGTTTTTGAATTGATGCCGTGTTACAATCCCTCCGACCTCGC
>JAZNRS010000050.1:0-4043 GCA_045590815.1 Faecousia sp. | reverse complement strand
CGGCGAGGCGGGCGATGGGCACACGGAAGGGGGAGCAGGACACATAGTCCAGACCGATCTTGTGGCAGAACTCGACAGACATGGGGTCGCCGCCGTGCTCGCCGCAGATGCCGTAGTGCAGCTTCTTGCCGGTAGCCTTGGACTTGGCAACTGCCATCTCCATCAGCTGACCAACGCCGTTCTGATCCAGCTTGGCGAAGGGATCGTTCTCGTAGATCTTGGCCTCGTAGTAGGCGTTCAGGAACTTGCCTGCATCGTCACGGGAGAAGCCGTAGGTCATCTGCGTCAGATCGTTGGTGCCGAAGCAGAAGAACTCAGCCTCGGTAGCCATCTCGTTTGCCATCAGGCAGGCACGGGGGATCTCGATCATGGTACCGACCTCGTACTTCAGCTCGATGCCGGCAGCGGCGATCTCGGCGTCAGCGGTCTTGACCACAACGTCCTTCACGTACTTCAGTTCCTTCACATCGCCGGTCAGGGGGATCATGATCTCGGGGACCATGTTCCAGTCGGGATGGTTCTTCTTGGTGTTGATGGCGGCACGGATGACGGCCTTGGTCTGCATGGCAGCGATCTCGGGGTAGGTGACGGCCAGACGGCAGCCACGGTGACCCATCATGGGGTTGAACTCATGCAGAGATGCGATGATCTCCTTGATGCGCTCCACGCTCTTGCCCTGAGCGGCAGCCAGAGCAGCGATGTCTTCCTCGCCGGTGGGCACGAACTCGTGCAGGGGGGGATCCAGGAAACGGATGCAAACGGGGTTGCCCTCCATGACCTCGTACAGACCCTCGAAGTCAGCCTGCTGCATGGGCAGGATCTTGTTCAGAGCGGCCTCGCGCTCCTCGACGGTGTCGGAGCAGATCATCTCACGGAAGGAGCCGATACGGCCTTCCTCGAAGAACATGTGCTCGGTACGGCACAGACCGATGCCCTCGGCGCCCAGCTCGCGAGCCTTCTTGGCGTCACGGGGGGAGTCGGCATTGGTGCGGACCTTCAGAGTGCGGTACTCGTCAGCCCAGGCCATGATGCGGCCAAACTCGCCGGCGATGGTAGCCTCGACGGTAGCGATAACGCCGTCGTAGATATTACCGGTGGAGCCGTCCAGGGAGATCCAGTCGCCCTCAACGTAGGTCTTGCCGGCCAGGGTGAACTTCTTGTTCTCCTCGTCCATGGCGATCTCGCCACAGCCGGAAACACAGCACTTACCCATACCACGGGCAACGACTGCTGCGTGAGAGGTCAGACCGCCACGGACGGTCAGAATGCCCTGAGCGGCCATCATGCCCTCGATATCCTCGGGAGTGGTCTCCAGACGGACCAGGATGACCTTCTCGCCGCGCTCAGCCCAAGCCTTGGCATCCTCAGCGGTGAAGACGCACTTGCCGCAGGCAGCGCCGGGGGAAGCAGGCAGAGCCTTGCCGATGGGAGAAGCTGCCTTCAGAGCCTTGACATCGAACTGGGGATGCAGCAGGGTGTCCAGGTTACGGGGCTCGATCATAGCCACGGCCTTCTTCTTGTCGATCATGCCCTCGTCCACCAGGTCGCAGGCGATCTTCAGCGCGGCGGGAGCGGTGCGCTTGCCGTTACGGGTCTGGAGCATGTACAGCTTGCCGTTTTCAACGGTGAACTCCATGTCCTGCATATCACGGTAGTGGTCCTCCAGGATCTGGCACACGCTGGTGAACTGTGCGAAAGCCTCGGGGAACTTGTCAGCCATCTCGGAGATGGGCATGGGAGTACGGATACCGGCAACCACATCCTCGCCCTGAGCATTGGTCAGGAACTCGCCGGTGAGCTTCTTCTCGCCGGTGGAGGGGTCACGGGTAAAGGCAACGCCGGTGCCGCAGTCGTCACCCATGTTGCCGAAGGCCATGGACTGGACGTTAACGGCGGTACCCCAGGAGTAGGGGATATCGTTCTCACGGCGGTAGATGTTAGCACGGGGGTTGTCCCAGGAACGGAACACAGCCTGGACAGCGCCCATCAGCTGCTCCTTGGGATCGGTGGGGAAGTCGGCGCCGATCTTGTTCTTGTACTCGGCCTTGAACTGGTTAGCCAGCTCCTTCAGATCCTCAGCGGTCAGATCCACGTCCAGGGTGACACCCTTGGCTTCCTTCATCTCGTCGATGAGGGCCTCAAAGTACTTCTTGCCCACTTCCATGACGACGTCGGAGTACATCTGGATGAAGCGGCGGTAGCAGTCGTAAGCCCAGCGGGGGTTGCCGGACTTGGCAGCCATGACCTCGACCACGTCCTCGTTCAGACCCAGGTTCAGGATGGTGTCCATCATGCCGGGCATGGAAGCACGGGCGCCGGAGCGGACGGAAACCAGCAGGGGGTTCTCCTTGTCGCCAAACTTCTTGCCGGTAATGGCTTCCAGCTTGTCGACATACTCCATGATCTCGGCCTGAATGTCAGCATTGATCTGACGGCCGTCCTCGTAGTACTTGGTGCAGGCTTCGGTGGAGATGGTGAAGCCCTGAGGGACAGGCAGACCGATGTTGGTCATTTCGGCCAGGTTCGCGCCCTTGCCGCCCAGCAGCTCACGCATGGAGCCGTTGCCCTCGGTGAACAGGTAAACATACTTGTGCATTGTTGAATACCCCTTTCCTTTCTTTAAGAGCGTTTTCTGCTCAGAATTTACAGTTTTGCCATTTCGGCGCAGATAGTATACCATGCCAAATAGCAAAAAGCAAACCTTTTTCTTAATTTTGTGGAAATTTTCCGATTTTTCTGTAAAAATGTCTTGTAACCCTTTTGTAGTTGCTATTTTATGGTGGAAATGCTATACTGAAATTGACCGGGTGGGAGCCGTACCACGCCCAAAGGGTGTGTCATCCTGAGCGGAGCTATGCGTAGCATTGCGCAGTCGAAGGATCCACACGCTGATTTTACCTGAAATGCGTAGATTCTTCGACTCGCTTGCGCTCGCTCAGAATGACAGCATTATTAACTCTCCACTCTCAACTAAATCAAGGAGGTACGACCATGAAACGCAGAAACTTATTCGCATTGCTTCTCGTCTTTGTGATGGTGGCGACTCTGTTCACCGCCTGCGGTAAATCGGAGGTGAGCATGGATTACAACAACGCCATGCCCCAGGAGCCCGGTGTGTACGATGACTACGAATCCGCAACCTCTGCCGTCACGGACCGGAAGCTCATCCGCCGCATCAACATGAACACCGAGACCCGTGATCTGGACGCGCTTCTTTCCGATATCAACGCCAAGGTCACCGAGCTGGGCGGCTACATGGAAAACCGTGAGGTGTACTCCGGCAGCAGCTACTCCGGAGAAACCCGCTCCCGCCGTGCAACGCTGACCATCCGCATCCCGGCGGAAAAGCTGGACGGCTTCGTTGCCCATGTGGAGGGCAAGAGCAACGTCACCTCCACCAACGAAAGCACCGAGGACGTGACCCTCAATTACGTCGCCACCGAAAGCCGCATGAAGGCGCTGCAGGCAGAGGAAACCCGGCTGCTGGCGCTCATCGACGAGGCAGCTAACCTTTCCGAGCTGCTGGAGCTGGAAAAGCGGCTGACCGAGGTGCGTACTGAGCTGGAAAAGGTCACCTCTCAGCTTCGCCTTTACGATAATTTGGTGGACTACGCCACCGTGGAGCTGTACATCGCCGAGGTCCAGGAGCTGACACCTGCCGCAAAGCCCGGATTCTGGACACGGCTGGGGAATGGCTTCGTCACCGCGGTGAAAAATATGTGGGTGTTCTGTCAGGAGTTTGTGATCTTCATGATCTCCGCTATCCCATACCTGCTGCCCTTTGCCATCGTCGGCGTAAGCATCTTCCTCATCATCCGCTTCTCCATCCGCCGCAAGCGCAAAAAGGAAAAGGACAATAAATAATGTACTGTTTGGGAGGGGCTCGCCCCTCCCTTTTTGCGGTAAATGATTGTTTATGTGATTAACGTGCCGCACCCCTTGGCCCCCGCTTTTAAGAGGGGGCTGGCAAAAATCTTTGATTTTTGACTGGGGGAGTTCGGGAAAATCCTATTATTCCTCCCCCCGGCCTCGCTTGCGCTTCG
>JAZNRS010000049.1:0-2276 GCA_045590815.1 Faecousia sp. | reverse complement strand
AGGGCTTCAAGATCGGCGACAAGGTCGTTCGGTTCGCCATGGTCCAAGTGGCAAACTAAAGGCTCCCCTTGAGGGGAGCTGTCAGCGAAGCTGACTGAGGGGTGAACACCCCACCGCCCCTACGGGGCACCTCCCCTCAAGGGGAGGCTTGAGAACGTATACTATTATTTCAATATATTAGGAGGAAATCATTATGTCTAAGATTATCGGTATCGATCTGGGTACTACCAATTCCTGCGTGGCCGTGCTGGAAGGCGGCGAGGCTGTTGTCATTGCCAACGCCGAGGGCGCACGCACCACTCCCTCTGTTGTGGCCTTCTCCAAGACCGGCGAGCGTATGGTCGGTCAGGTGGCTAAGCGCCAGGCTGTTACCAATGCCGACCGCACCATCGCTTCCATCAAGCGCCACATGGGCGAAAATTACAAGGTCACCATCGACGGCAAGGGCTACACCCCCCAGGAGATCAGCGCCATGGTGCTGCAGAAGCTGAAGGCTGATGCCGAGGCTTACCTGGGTCAGACTGTTTCCGAGGCGGTCATCACCGTCCCTGCATACTTCTCCGATGCTCAGCGCCAGGCCACCAAGGATGCCGGTAAGATCGCCGGTCTGGAGGTCAAGCGTATCATCAACGAGCCCACCGCAGCCGCTCTGGCTTACGGTCTGGACAAGGAAAATGAGCAGAAGATCATGGTCTACGACCTGGGCGGCGGCACCTTCGACGTTTCCATCCTGGAGATCGGCGACGGCATCGTTGAGGTTCTGGCTACCGCCGGCGATACCCGTCTGGGCGGCGATGACTTCGACCAGAGAATCATGGATTACCTGGTTGCCGAGTTCAAGAAGGCTGAGGGCATCGATCTGTCCAACGACCGTGTTGCCATGCAGCGTCTGAAGGAGGCTGCTGAGAAGGCAAAGATCGAGCTGTCCGGCGTGACCTCCACCGCTATCAACCTGCCCTATATCACCGCTGACGCCACCGGTCCCAAGCACCTGGACGTGACGCTGTCCCGTGCTAAGTTCAATGAGCTGACTGCCGATCTGGTGGAGCGCACCATGAAGCCCGTCCGTCAGTCCCTGTCCGATGCCGGTCTGAAGGCTTCCGATCTGGATAAGGTGCTGCTGGTTGGCGGTTCCACCCGTATTCCTGCGGTGCAGGAGGCCGTTAAGGGCATCACCGGCAAGGAAGGCTTCAAGGGCATCAACCCCGACGAGTGCGTTGCCGTTGGCGCTGCCATCCAGGGCGGCGTGCTCACCGGCGATGTGAAGGACGTGGTTTTGCTGGACGTGACCCCTCTGTCCCTGGGTCTGGAGACCATGGGCGGCGTGTTCACCCGTCTGATCGACCGCAACACCACCATCCCCACCCGTAAGAGTCAGATCTTCTCCACCGCCGCTGACGGTCAGACCACTGTTGAGGTTCATGTGCTGCAGGGCGAGCGTGAGATGGCTGCTTACAATAAGACTCTGGGCCGCTTCCAGCTCAGTGGCATCGCTCCCGCTCCCCGTGGCGTGCCTCAGATCGAGGTTACCTTCGACATCGACGCCAACGGCATCGTGAACGTGTCCGCCAAGGATCTGGGCACCGGCAAGGAGCAGAAGATCGTCATCACCGCTTCCACCAACCTGAGCAAGGATGACATCGACAAGGCTGTCCGTGAGGCTGAGCAGTATGCCGCCGAGGATGCCGCCCGTAAGGACGAGGTGGACACCCACAACAACGCTGAGCATATCATCTACCAGACCGAGAAGACTCTGGGCGAGCTGGGCGACAAGATCAGCGCCGACGAGAAGGCTTCCATTCAGACCGCTGTCGACAAGCTGAAGGAAGTGAACAAGGGTAACGACGTGGCTGCCATCAAGGCCGCTACCGAGGAGGTTCAGCAGGCATTCTATAAGGTGTCTGAGAAGCTGTACCAGCAGGCCGCTCCTCAGGACGGCGCGCAGGGCTATCAGGCTCCCGGCAACGATGGCGTTGTGGACGCTGACTACGAAACCGTTGACTAAAATGTAAGCCAAAGGGGCGGCACTGCCGCCCCTTGTTGGTGTAAAAAGGCTCCCCTTGGGGGGAGCTGTCAGCGAAGCTGACTGAGGGGTGAACACCCCACCGCCCCTACGGGGCACCTCCCCTCAAAGGGGAGGCTAAATTGCGAGGTGTAACTATGGCAGAGAATAAACGTGATTACTACGAGGTGCTGGGCGTTAACAAAAACGCCACCGCTGAGGAAATAAAAAAAGCATACAGAAAAAGTGCCATGAAGTACCATCCTGACCGGAA
>JAZNRS010000048.1:0-4975 GCA_045590815.1 Faecousia sp. | reverse complement strand
AAGAGCCATGGAACTCTACAGGTAGATCACTTTCATTATACACAATTTTTTAAAGCCCGCAATCTGGTGGGTTAACTTTCTGCGCCCTTTTTTAGGAACAACAGAGCAGAATTTTAGGCTTGACAAACATTAGCTAGATTTTCTTACGTGGCTGAATAATCCTAACGAAAGCAAAATCGCCTCATTTCATCGTTCCTTTATGTAAAATCGATGTCGTAGCGGATACCATTCGCAAACAGCACACCGTCTGTCAGCTTGATTTTCAGTAGGCAGGTGTTGGGGTCTGCCTCATTGGTGTGACCGTTACTGTACCAGGCGGCGAATGCCTTGCGGAGAATGTCCATAACAGCCTTGTTTTCAGGCAACAATACATGCCCCAAGTTTTCACCGATGCCATGGGCGGTAAACCACTCGCCGGAAATGGCAACGGAGGGATTCTTGGCGATCTGCTGCATCTTACCGGACAGAGCATAGGTCACCACATAAAAGGCATCGTCAATATATACAGCATCCACCGTGCGGACATAGGGGATGCCGTCTTCCACAGTGGCCAGGGCAATCAGGGAATCCTTACCAAATCGGTCAGTCAAAATCAAATCCGTTTGCGCATTGTGTTTCATGTTGTTCCTCACATTCTTTTTTCTCCAAGGGAGTCTGTCAGTTTTGCCATCGCATCAATAAGCATTTCCATCTCAGCATCCGAGACTACGCTAAAAATATCTTGTACACTTTTCGAGGATCCCACTTTTTTATCGGAAAGAAAGCGCAGAGCCTTATCCGTCAAGTAGATCCTTTGCTTGCGCCGATCATCTCCATCCTGCTGCGAAACAATATAGCCATCACGCAGGAGTTTTGCATACAGTTTGTTGGCGTTCTGGTGGGTGCAGCCTAAAAAATCAGCCATATCTTTTATGGACGGAGCCTCTTTGAAAAGAGTCACACCATTAAGAAAAAACATCTGCTGCCAGCTTAATTCCTTAAAAACCGCGTTTGCCGCAGATTGATAGCGATTGACAAAACGGCTCATCAAGGCAATCAGAACATAAGGGGGAGCAAAATGCTCGTAGCTTACTTTTTCTCCAAAAAGATTGTTTTTCATCACAGTACCTCCAAAATACAACTGGTTGTACATCTGATTATACAACCGGTTGTGTATTTTGTCAATAGTATGCATATTTCGGTTCATTTCTCTGGAAATTTTACAAGGCATTTGCTATAATTATTGAAAGTATCGTTCCGCCGTAAAATTTGTGATAATAATAAGAAAGTATCTGCATCTGGAAAAATTGACTCCCGCAGTACTGAACGATCTGGTCAAAGCTGTCTATGTTCATGCCCCGGACAATTCCAGCGGACACCGGGTGCAGGATGTGGAAATCAGCTATAACTACATCGGGATTCTTCCCGCCACATTACTCTATGACTTGCAAAACGAAAAAACGGCATGACCGAAATCACGCCGTTTCCCGAAAACAATTGTTAAACTGTTTTATTGGACCGCCCCGAAGGGCGGATTTTTTAGTATTCATTCAAGTGGTTATAGGGTTCATCCGGATGGTGAAGCAACGCCAGCAAATGGAACTTACCGATCTGACCTCGCTCTGTAACCGAGGTCATAAAGCCGGAGCATAGCACGACCAGAACTGTCACAACCGCTACCACAACTGCCATTGTCACAACAAACTCCCTGCACTCCTGCGAATCCCAAATTCCTTCAGCAAAACGAAAGTACACGCAGGCTGCTGCCACAGTGGAATATAGGATAAAAATCACCAGGATCATCAATGGATCCAAAAATCCCATGGTGCGAAATCCGTAGACCCGGCAGCCGTCCTTTGTATCCTTGACAATGCCCCAGGCTCTGTTCTTTTCATTGGTGATCTTCCGGTTCCATTCATACCCCGAGTGATAAGTCACCCAGAACAATCGCCCAATAATAATACCGGTATATCTTTCCATGCCGAAATCCGAAAAAGAGCTTAAATGATTCCTGATTCCGTGCAGATACTCCTTACTGCTTAACGGCGAATCAATTTTCATTGGAATCCTCTGCTTTCTTCTTAAACAGCCGTTTCCTCGGTTTATTCAGATTTCTGCCCAGCTTCACCCGGTACTCCGGCGGCTGATCCTGCAGCTTTTCTCTGGGAATACCCTTTGCCTCCAGGCGGCGGTCGGTGATCTCCCGAAGCAAGGTATACAGCACAGACACGATGGGGATCATCACGAACATACCGGCAATGCCCATCAGCTCACCGCCCACGGACACCGCAAACAGCACCCACATACCGGGCAGACCAACGGATTTGCCCACCACTTTGGGATAGATCACATTTCCCTCAAACTGCTGGATAACCAGGAACATCACAACGAACCACAGTGCCTTGACGATGCCCGCCTCCACCAGAATCAAAAACGCACCCACGATACAGCCTGCGAAAGCACCCACGATGGGCACCAGAGCGGTAATGGCGATCAGCACGCTGATCAGCGGCACATAGGGCATCCGGAAGATCAGCATGGCAATGGCAAACAGACAGCCCAGGATGCACGCCTCCAAAAACTGACCGGAAATGAAATTGGCAAAGGTATTGCTGGTCAAGCGCATGATGCGAACCGTATTGTCGCAGAACTTTTCCGGCAGGAATGCGTAAATGATCCGTCTTGCCTGACGTGCCAAAATTTCTTTGCGGAACAGGCAATAGATCGCAAACACAATGGCAACGATGGCATCAAAAACAAAATTGCCCACATTACCGATCGCCTTAAAGGTACTGCCCAAAATATCAGCACCCTTTTCCTGCATGAATATTGCGATCTTGTCCACCAAGGAAGACCAGTCCATGGAATCCAGCTTGGTATTATTCTGGATCCACGCCCAAACCTGGGGATTATTGTCCAAAAAGCCGAGAATATTGATCTTGGCGCTTTCAAAAAACAGCGGCAACCGCAATCCTAGCGAACGGATCGTCCGGGACAGCTGCGGAACCAAAAGCTGGATCACCAGCGTCAGGATCAGTGCCACCAACAGCACCGTCAGTATCACGGCAACGACCCTGCGCAGCACCGGTTTTTTGATGCCCTTCAGCATTCGCTCCATCCATCGCACCGGCACATTCAGCACAAAGGCAATACCGGCACCCACAACGAAGGGGCCAAACATATTCTTGATCAGGATCCACATCTTGCGCACCCGGTCCGGTTCATGCAAAAACCAGTACAGCAGAATGCACGCCGCCACCACTAAAAAGACCCGAAACAGTGTTTTCTTCTTAATATTCATAGGCTCCCTCCTTTCTCCCTTCATTATAACGGATATGCAACAAAAAATCCAGTAAACAAACTACAAAATTTTCGTTTTTTTCACGCATATTTCCCATATCCGAAGCATAGTCTTATTTCGGCAGAACCCAGCATCGGAGGGGAGAGTATGACAGACACCATCGAGGAGCGAGCCTGCCAATTGGCTGTGTACATCATCGAGAACGGGGCTACGGTCCGCAGCGCCGCAAAGCATTTCGGCATCTCCAAATCCACAGTCCACAAGGATCTTCAGCAGCGGCTTCCCAGCTGCAACCGGGCACTCTATCTGCAGACCCGGGAGATCCTGGAGCAAAACAAGCGGGAACGGCACATCCGTGGCGGCATGGCCACCCGTAAAAAATACAAGGGAATCTAACAGCAAGGCGCACCCTGCGGTGCGCCTTTCCACTTACAGATCATCCGCATCCTGGACGGGTTTGTCCTCCAGATCCCGCACCAATCCGGTGTAGCTTCCGTAGGGATCTGTGACGATTGGCCATGCCCCCGTGTGGATCGCCGGGGGTGGAACGGGAATGGCAGTCCGTTTCTTTTCCATGGTATCACCTCCTCTTTTGTAGGATACCACAAGGACAAGTGTCCATTCCGGACGGAAAATTTGCCATTTAGTCAATTGTCTTCCAGCAGAAAAAGTAGTATAATGGTATCACTATTGTTATATTGGGAGGAAACCTATTATGTACGATCGCAGCTATAATTTTTCTGCGGGCCCCGCTACCATGCCCGTGCCCGTTTTGGAGGAGATCCGTGATGAGATGATGAACTACCGGGGCTCCGGTATGTGCGTCATGGAGATGTCCCACCGCTCCAAGGCATTCCAGGAAATTTACGATAACGCCGAGGCGGATCTGCGCAAGCTGATGAACATTCCCGATAACTACAAGGTTCTGTTCATCCAGGGCGGCGCTACCCTGCAGTTCTCCATGATCCCTCTGAATCTGATGAAGAACGGCGTTGCCGACTATATCGTCACCGGCGCATGGAGTAAGAAGGCTTTCTCCGAGGCCAAGAAATACGGCGATGTGAAGTGCGTTGCCACCTCCGAGGATCGGAATTACGCCTACATCCCCGACTGCTCCGACCTGCCCATCCGGGAGGACGCAGACTACGTTTACATCTGCGAGAACGAAACCATCCACGGCACCACTTACCAGACTTTGCCCAACACCAAGGGCAAGATCCTGGTGTCCGACCAGAGCTCCATGTTCCTGTCCAAGCCCGTGAACGTGTCCGACTACGGCATGATCTTCGGCGGCGTGCAGAAGAACATCGGTCCTGCGGGCCTTGCCATCGTCATTGTCCGGGAGGATCTGATCCGTGAGGACCTGGACCCCAAGGTGCCCGTGTACCTGCGCTACGACACCCACGCCAATGCCGGCTCCATGTACAACACCCCCAACTGCTGGGCGATCTACGTCTGCGGCAAGGTGTTCCGCTACCTGCTGGACAATGGCGGTTTGGAAGCCATGGCCAAGGTTAACGAGGATAAGGCCGCGGTGCTGTACGATTACCTGGATAATTCCAAGCTGTTTAGTGGCACTGTGGACAAGGAAGTCCGCTCTGTGATGAACGTTCCCTTTGTCACCGGCTCCAAGGAGCTGGATGCCGCCGTGGTCGCCTACACCAAGGCCGCCGGCTTCGACAATCTGAAGGGTCA
>JAZNRS010000047.1:0-3108 GCA_045590815.1 Faecousia sp. | reverse complement strand
CGGCAGCAGCGTATTTTCCGGTCTGGTGGACGGGATCCCGGCACAGAACCTGGATGATACCATCTACGTTGTGGCAGGCTACCGCTCCGGCGGTGTCAGCTACTGCACCGGCGTGCTGCCTTACAGCATCGGTGCCTTCTGTGTCAGTCAGGCATCCTCCGGCAGCGCCGAAATGAAGCCCCTGGCCGCTTCCATCGCCGTCTATGGCTACTACGCCAAGGCATACTTCGCATCGCTGTAAAGGTCGCAACACCATCGTAGGGCGACACGGCGAGGGCATGCCCTCGCCCTACAAGAGAATCACAAAACACCGCCCGTGGAATTTTCCACGGGCGGTGTGCTTTATTCGGGGATCTTGGGGGTCTTTGCGAGGCTGGCGGCGATCTCCTCGTCAGTGGGGATGTAGTCACCCATCTGACCATCGTTAAACCGCTGGTAGGCATACATATCGAAGTAGCCGGTGCCGGTCAGGCCGAAGACGATGGTCTTCTCCTCGCCGGTTTCCTTGCACTTCAGCGCCTCGTCAATGGCAACACGGATGGCATGGCTGCTCTCAGGCGCAGGCAGGATACCCTCCACCTTGGCAAACTCGGTAGCGGCAGCGAAAACGCTGGTCTGCTCCACAGACACAGCCTCCATCAGTCCATCATGGTACAGCTGAGAAACCACATTGCTCATGCCGTGATACCGCAGACCGCCGGCGTGGCTGGAAGCGGGCATGAAGCCGCTGCCCAGGGTGTACATCTTCTGCAGAGGGCAGACCTTGCCGGTATCGCAGTAGTCGTACACATAGCTGCCACGGGTCAGACTGGGGCAGGACGCAGGCTCAACGGCGATGATCCGGTAATCCGCCTCGCCGCGGATCTTCTCACCCACAAAGGGAGAGATCAGACCGCCCAGGTTGGCGCCGCCACCGGCGCAGCCGATGATGATGTCCGCCTTGATATTGTACTTATCCAGCGCCGCCTTGGTTTCCAGACCGATGATGGACTGGTGCAGCAGCACCTGGTTCATGACGCTGCCCAGCACATAGCGGTAGCCGGGATCGTTGGAGGCAGCTTCCACAGCCTCGGAAATGGCGCAGCCCAGGCTGCCATTGGTGCCGGGGAACTCGGCGTTGATCTTCCGACCCACTTCCGTTTCCATAGAGGGAGAGGGGGTGACGGAAGCGCCGTAGGTGCGCATGACCTCCCGGCGGAAGGGCTTCTGCTCGTAGGACACCTTGACCATGTACACCTTGCAGTCCAGATCCAGGTATGCGCAGGCCATGCTCAAAGCCGTGCCCCACTGACCGGCGCCGGTTTCGGTGGTGACGCCCTTCAGCCCCTGCTTCTTGGCGTAGTAGGCCTGGGCGATGGCGGAGTTCAGCTTGTGGGAGCCGGAGGTGTTGTTGCCCTCGAACTTGTAGTAGATCTTGGCGGGAGTGCCAAGCTTCTTTTCCAGACAGTAGGCCCGAACCAGCGGTGCGGGACGGTACATCTTGTAGAAATCCAGAATTTCCTGGGGGATGGGGATATAAGCGGTGGTATCATCCAGCTCCTGCTTTGCCAGCTCCTCGCAGAAGATCTCGCTCATCTCCTCCAGGGTCATGGGCTTGCCGGTTTCCGGATTCAGCAGAGGCGCGGGCTTGTTGACCATATCGGCACGGACATTGTACCATGCCTTGGGCATCTCATCTTCTTCCAGGTAGATTTTGTAGGGGATCTGATTGGTTGACATAATAATTCTCCTTTCCGATTCGGGACAAAAAAAGAACGCTCTTGTCCCACAAAGATGCTGGGACAGGAGCGAGAAAATCGTCCTGCGGTGCCACCCGGCTTGGCGCTTTGCGCCCACTTACGCGTACCATCATACGCTGGCCTTGGTCACGGAGTGCCGACTCCGGCTCACCTACTTGCTTCGGCTCGCCCTCGGATGCCCATTCGCCGTACCCTTCCGTGCCGCTTCTCACCACCAGCGGCTCTCTGGAACTTCCGGATGCGGTTACTTACACATCTTCAACGGTTTCTACTATTAAAACACATTTGTCCGCCGCTGTCAAGCATTTTCAGAAGATAAATGCTTGTTCGCAAAACCTTCCCCCTGGAGGGAAGGTGCCCCAGTGCGCACACTGGGGCGGATGAGGGGTACATACCAAAAACTTGCAGTTTTGTAGATTTTACCCCTCATCAGTCAAAAATCAAAGATTTTTGCCAGCTTCTCCCCAGGGAGAAGCTTTATTATCTTCCTTGCAAAATGTTGACATCTTCTGCAACTTATGCGATAATATATGGAAGAATTCAAAGAATAGCGAGGAATATCTATGCTGCAATCCAGAACCCACAACTGCGGCGAGCTGCGGCTTGCCAACGCAGGTGAAAATGTTACCATCGTCGGCTGGCTGGAAAACGTCCGCGAAGTGGGCGCCAACTTTGCCTTCCTGGTCCTCCGGGACTACTACGGCACCACCCAGGTGGTGGTGGAAACCGCCGAGATGATGAGCATTATCAAGTCCATCAACAAGGAATCCACCATCTCCGTCACCGGTCAGGTACGGGAGCGTGAGAGCAAGAATACCAAGATCCCCACCGGCGAGATCGAGGTAGTCCCCCAGAAGATCGAGATCCTGGGCAAGTGCCGCCACAATCAGCTCCCCTTCGAGATCAACAAGAGCCGTGAGGCAGACGAAAATACCCGTCTGAAGTACCGGTATCTGGATCTGCGCAACCCCGCCGTGAAGAGCAACATCATCCTGCGCTGCCAGGTGGTTGCGGAGCTGCGCCGGCTCATGACCGAGAAGGGCTTCCTGGAGATCACCACCCCCATCCTCACCGCATCCAGCCCTGAGGGTGCCCGTGACTACCTGGTGCCTGCCCGGAACCATCCCGGCAAGTTCTATGCCCTGCCCCAGGCTCCCCAGCAGTTCAAGCAGCTGCTGATGACCTCCGGCTTCGACCGCTACTTCCAGATCGCCCCCTGCTTCCGGGATGAGGATGCCCGTGCCGACCGCACCCCCGGCGAGTTCTATCAGATGGATATGGAAATGGCCTTTGCCTCCCAGGAGGACGTGCTGTCCACCCTGGAGGACGTGCTGGTGCCCGTGTTCAAGAAGTTCGGTAAGTACGAGCG
>JAZNRS010000046.1:0-4631 GCA_045590815.1 Faecousia sp. | reverse complement strand
ATTATTCCCACTCGATACAGGCAATTGCTTCTTAAACAATTTTGATTATGTTCTGTATCTCCTGGTATCCTGATTCCACTGATTGTCCATGAAGCATGGGCTATCAGATTTTCTGTTGCCAAAATGTTGCCATACTTACATTGCGGCAGCTGCGTAGGGCTTGATCGTAGTGATATCTCCATCCAGCTTTTCGATCAGTTCCCGAACCTCGATATCATTCTGCATATCCAGGAAGTAACGGTCAGATACTCCGAAAAAGCGGCCCAACCGAATGGAAGTATCAGCAGTGATCTTTCTCCTGTTATGGAGAATATCCTGAATTCTGGAAGTTGGCACATGAATACTGTGCGCAAGCTTATAGGCGGTGAGATTCATCGGAATCATGAATTCTTCCGTGAGAATTTCGCCCATCGTAGGAGTTGGAATGCGATTGCTCATGACGTTTCCTCCTTTCCAACAATTCTGTCAGTGATAATCGACAATCTCTACATCAAAGAAGTTGTTGCCTTCGATACGAAAGCAGATTCGGTACTGATCATTGATCCGAATGCTGTATTGTCCTTTCCGGTTGGCATCATGCTTTTCCAGACGGTTGACAGGCGGGACACGCAGATCCTCCAGGCATCCTGCATTATCAATCATGATCAGTTTCCTCAATGCGACTGATTGGATGTTTTGAGGGAGTTTCCGGGAAAAAGTCTGATTGTAAACCTTTTCTGTCTCCCTGTCAGCAAAGCTTCTGATCATGAAAACAGTATACACGGCATGCGTGTATACTGTCAAGGGGCTTGATGATCCTCTTGAATTTTGATTTTTTACTCTTCAATCATAGTAGGATCTTTCATAATCCGGAGCAGCGTCCATTGAGCCATCTCGATGTTTCCTTCAAACGGATTATATTTGGGATTTGCAACAACCAAGATATAGCCATCCAAATTACCGTTTTCTTCGCTCATAAACTCAACAAACGAACTTTCCTCGTTAGCGCCGGAGAACAGGTTAACCTCTCCGGTTTCATCAACCGCAAGGGCTACAACGGGATTTAGTACCTGCTTGATTTTTAGGAGCAGCATACAGTTACCGCATTCTCCCTTTGCATCCAGCCACTCCTGAAGAGTAACAAACTTTGGTTCATCCTCGGCTTGAGCGAAACATGAAAGTGAAGCGAGGACGAGGACAATGGAAAGTGCCAATGCGATGGTTTTTTTCATTGGGGTCAACTCCTTTCATTTTGCTTGCCTGATTTTGACCATAATAACTGAAATCTACTTCCATTGCAATACTTCATTTTCCTTATCTGGCATATACATAACCGGAATCCATATCGTAGCGGATATAATCAATGGGTTTCATCGTGTTTTCCTTCGTCATATGATTGTTCAGGCGATAGTTGCCTGCTTTTCCTGTCGATCATGCTCCTTTGGGGCCTTTGCCTGGGTGAGCATTTCTTCCAGTCTCAGCGGTCCAAAGAACTTTTGCAGTCGGCGGAAACCTACGTTCTGTTCCTTTAGGATGGCGTTTTTCTTAATCAGACGGTTATTCTCATCACGAAGCCTGTTATTCCCACTCGTCCAGTTGAATTGAAACTTAACGCAATGCGTTTAAGTTTTATTGCTTGTGGTGGGCCAATTTGAAGCATTCTATCCTTGGGATAGAGCCTATTCGGACTTTTGCTATCAAAATTCTATCACCACCAGGATATCACGGTAACGCCCACCGCCGATCCCAGATGGCTTAATTGCGTTATAGCATACTTCTGCTGATTTATCCAGAGGGTGTAGGGTATTTTACAATGTGCAGGAAAAACTCAGATGGTCACATTTGTACGCAGACTGTAGCTTTGTTTCCTAACCAAGCATTTGCTGAGATTGTCTTACATCATGTGGCAAACAACGCCAGCACAGCAAAGAACAGAATACTCACAACGGTTAGTGCAGAGAGTGCGGAAGAAATATCGGCGCGTTCGCTCTCCACGTCGGCGAATACCGGCAGCACGAAGGGCGGCGGCAGGATGAACATCAGCAGCACCGCGCCCAAATGCATCATGCCGCCCAGGATGAACCGGTCGATCAGCAGCACGGCTCCCAGCAGCAGGGCGGATACACCGATGCGCAGCACCATCAGCGAAGCGATCTTGTTCCACTTGATCTGCGTTGGCGCCAGATCGTAGCCGATGGCCAGCAGGATCAGCGCGCTGGTGGGCGCGGAAACAAAGTCTGTCGCTGCATCGATGATCCCGCTGACGCCGCTGGGCTGCAGAGCACGGTACAGACCTGTGGCGCCAAAGAGAAGACCTGCCAGGATGGCCCACACCGTCGGCGACGCCAGGGCTTCCCGCAAGGCTCCCTTTACGTCCCGTCCGCCGGCGAGCAGGATCTTATACACCGTGAAGACGAATAGCACCTGGCCCAGATCCACGATGGCGAATGCGGAGACAGATTCGTCAGGATACAGGATCGCAAACAGCGCATAGCCAAGCATGCCCGCTTCGAAGCCTGCTGCCAGGAAAGGGGAGAGTCTGCCGCTGATCTTCAACCGCCGGCAAAGCTGGAAGCCCAGGAACAGCGCGACCAGGCAGAGGGAGAAGATCGTCAGCGGCACGCAGATGCTTTGCACGGAGTATTCCGCCGTAGCAAAGGCGGAAAACATGACTGCCGGCAGTGCAATATCCACCGCCACCTTTTTCAGCGCGTTGATTCCCTCCCGGGTCAGCAGGCTTTTCCTGCGGCACAGCATGCCCAGAAGCAGCACCAGAAAAACAGGCAGCACTTTTTGCAGCAGCAGTACGATGGTGTTCATATGCGCATGATCCCCTTTGTCTGTCATTGATGAACGGAGCTTTCATATTGATGATAGCATATGCCGGATAAAATCACAATACATTATATTGGATGACTTGTTCTATGTATATCGGCACGGATTAACGTTTGACAACCGGAAGGGGGTGTGCTATTCTTTTCCCAGAAGAAAAACTGAACAGGGAGGACATATGAAAAACAAGAGTACACACGCCATGCTGCTTACGCTGGTGGGCGGTTATATTCTGTACATTGCCTATCATCTGCTGGAAAACCTTCTCTCCGGTGCGGATGACATGCCCCAGGGGGCGGCGATCGCTGCCATCGCCGTTTTTGCATTAGGCGGCATAGCAGTGCTGCTCTATGCCTGGAAATGCTGGAAGGAAGCCAAGGCTGAGGAGAAGAATGCGCAGAACGAAGACGAATCGGAGGGCATCAAATAAGCATACGTCCGGGGTTTGCATCTCGCGGGAAAAATAGTAAAATTCCATTGACAGCAATCAATGTGTGATGTATAATTAGGTAAGAACTTTTCCGAAAAGGAAAAAAGAAAGGACGTTGACAGTATGAAGAAGATCGTTTCCCTGTTCCTGGCCCTGGTTATGGTGCTGAGCGTTTTCACTTTCGCAAGCGCTGAAGAACCCAAGAAGATCGGTATCTCCATGCCCACCCAGTCCCTGGAGCGCTGGAACCGTGACGGCTCCTACCTGCAGGCAGAGTTCGAAGCTGCTGGCTTCGCTACCATCCTGACCTACTCCGACAACGATGCCGGTCGTCAGGTGAACGACATCCAGAACATGCTGGCTGACGGCGTTGATCTGCTGATCATCTCCGCCATCGACGCTGAAGCGCTGAACACCGTTATGGACGAAGCCGCCGAGATGGGCGTTGACGTCATCGCGTATGACCGCCTGATCCTCAACAACGCTGTGTCCTACTACGTCTCCTTCGACAACTACACCGTTGGTAAGCTGCAGGGCGAATTCGTCGTGAACAAGCTGGATCTGGCCAACGCTGGCGACAAGGTGTACAACATCGAGTTCACCGCCGGTGACCCCGCTGACACCAATGCCACCTACTTCTTCAACGGTGCCTTCGATCAGGTGAAGCCCTACATCGACACGGGCGTCCTGAACGTTGTCTCCGATCAGACCGAGTTCCAGCAGGTCGCCACTGCCCAGTGGAACACCGACACTGCTCTGAACCGCGCCTCCAACATCCTGGCTTCCTACTACGCTGACGGCACCGTGCTGGATGTGTGGCTCTGCTCCAACGACTCCACCGCTCTGGGCGTCGCTCAGGCCATCGAGACTGACTATGCTGGCGACAATGCCATCATCGTGACCGGTCAGGACGGCGACATCGCCAACCTCGCCAACATCGTGGACGGCAAGCAGACCATGACCGTTTACAAGAACGTCAAGAACGAAGCCGTTGTTACCCTGGAGCTGGCCAAGGCCATGCTGGCTGGCGAAGTGGACGGCGCTGCTCTGGCTGCTGGCCTGCCCGTTGCCTGCGCGTTCGACACCGAGTCCTACGAGAAGACCCCTGGCAACAAGGTTCCTTCCTTCCTGCTGGTGCCCTCTGTGATCACCGCTGACAATCTGCAGGAGCTGATCGATACCGGCCTGTACACCATGGGCGACGACGGCTACCTGAAGGCCAACTAATCGGTAAGTGTCCGTAGGTCCCGCAAGGGAGTGCTGGCGGATCAACCAGTTGTACTGACTGGGCGGGGGCACATCCCCCGCCCTTTCATCGTGTTAGGAAGGAGGAATGGCGATTGGCTGACGCGATTCTAGAAATGCGGTCGATCACCAAGGAATTCCCGGG
>JAZNRS010000045.1:0-67384 GCA_045590815.1 Faecousia sp. | reverse complement strand
AGAGCCGGTAGCGTTCTCCAGAGTCAGCACATCAGCAGCAGCGAAGTCAGCGGCATTCCAGTAGTACAGAGTCATGTTGCCCTTCACGGTTGCGCTGGGAGTGAAGTAGTAGTTGATGGAGAATGCGCCGCCCAGGGAGATGGAGGGCTTCTTAGCGGAGAAGCCGCCGTTGGAAGCCAGAGCGCCCTGCTTGGAAGCAGCGACACCGGCAACGGAGTGGACCATGTCAGCATTGTACTCCTCGACCAGTGCCTTAGCGGCATCGGTCAGGTTGGCGTTGACCAGAGCATCGGTGTCCTCCAGGTAGGTCTGAGCTGCTGCACCATAATTCAGAACAGCAACCAACAGAGCCTTCATTTCGGCGGAAGCGCCGCCATTGATCTGGTTGTAGGCGTAGGTGGAGGGGCTGTACTGGACCTGCTTGCCGTAGGCGATGGTGCCGTCAGCCAGCTCGGCATAGACGCAGAAGTAGATGGTGTCGCCCAGGTTCTGTGCGGGGATACCGTCGGTGTTCACGCCATAGTAGCCGTTACCTGCGTTGTAGGTGGCACCGGGGTAGATGTTCTCAGCGGTGGAAATATCCACGACACTGGGCTTGGAGGACCAAGTGATCATGCCCATCTTCTCCAGGGCGATGTCCTGGTCGATGGTGTAGTAGATGTTCAGCTTGATGGTATCCTCCAGCAACAGCGTGGGAGTCACCAGGGTGATGGTGGGAGCAACCACGGGGACGTAGTTGGGATCCGCCTCACCGCACTTGGTACAGGTGCCGCCAACATAGTTGTGATCGCACTCGGTGGGCAGCTCCATGTACTTATACAGCTGCAGCTGAGAAACATAACTGCTGCTGGAAGCATTGGAGTTTGCGTAAGCACCGAACTTGGAGGAGCTGATCTGGAAGTAGATGCCACGGGTGGTAGCCGCGCTGTTCAGAACGAAGCCGCTGTCGCCGGCAGTCACAGTCCAGGTGTAAGCGGAAGTCGCAAACTGGAAGTTAGTGCTGGACTTGTATGCCAGGTACTGGCCGTCCACACTCAGGGCGATGCCGCCGGATACACCCTCGATGGTCCAAACGGGTAGATCAGTACCGGTAACCACATTGCCATCAATGGTAACAGCAACACCGGTGAACTTGCTGCTGGACAAGGTGGTGCCCATGGCAACACCGTTGGCAACGATGACGAACTTACCGCCAGCGGTGATCTGGCTGGCATCCGTGACCAGAACGTAGCCCATTTCGGCATCGCTCCAGTTGGGATCAGCCGCGCCACAGGTGGTGCACTTGCCATTGGAGTAGCTGTGTGCGCCCAGGGCAGCAGCGGTGTAGCTGTAGCGGGTAGCGCTCTCCACCTCACGGGTAGAAGAAGCGGTAGCCTCGGTGGTGCTCCAATCGGACCATGCACCCCAGCCATCAGCGGTCTTGGTGTAGTTGGTATAGGTCTGGCCGTAAACGGGCACGTAGAAATACCAATCGGAGTCGCTGCAGGCGGTGCTGTCGTCAAAGCGGTAGCTGTCGTCGGAGGCGTCGTGCTTGTCAGCCTCAGAGGGAGCCACGGTGCTGTAGTAAGCATGGAAGCGGTTGTAGTAGCTGGTTTCCGTTGCGTTGGTGTAGGCATAACCGGAACGGCACCAGTGGTAGTAGATGTAGCCCACAACGCCCTGATCGGCGACCTCACGCTTGGAGGTAGCGGTCTCGGATGCGGAGAGCTTATCCTGATGGTACTGGGAATACAGACTGCTGGAGGTATCGAAGCCGGAGGGCCAGCTTTCGACATAGACATGGTTGCCGGCAGACTGCTGGACCCAGGGGTTGGTGGTGTAGTCGCGGTAGCGGTACACGGTCTTGGTCTGGAAGTCGGAAGCGGACATACCGGAGGGCACGCTGCTCAGCCACATAGCGCTCAGCTCGTTGGCGGCCACCACGGTGTACTCGCCGCAGGCGCTGCAGGTCAGACCGTAGGTAGCGTAGCTCTGGCAGGTAGCAGCGGTGATCAGCTTAGCAGTGTAGCTGTGATCGCAGGAATTATCCTCAGCCGCATAGCTCAGAGTCAGAGTGCCGTCCTCGTTCTTCACCAGAGTGAAGGTAACTTCAACGCCGCCGGGAACGTACAGCTTATCGGCAGTGATGCCGGATTCGGTGTTGTACAGAGTGGCAGAGTTGACCTCGCCCAGCCAACCGTCAGTCATGTACCATGCCACGACCTCGGGACCGAACTTGGCAGAGGGATTGACTTCCTTGATGGCAACATAGGAGTTAGCCTCGAAGGTGACAGTCAGCTTGCCATCCACGAACTTGTAGGTACCGATGTTGGCGGAATCCTCTTCACAGCCGTAGTTGGCGTTGTTGATATAGCCAAACAGATAGTACTCGTAGGGAACGTAATCGGGATCGATAGCACCGCAAACGGTACATACGCCGGTGGTGAAGGTGTGCTCCACGGAGCTGCCGCAGGTGGTGCAGACGCCGTCAGTATTGTGATTGGCGTGCTGGCAGTCGTTGGAGTCGACGGTGTAGCTGATGATCAGATTGCCGTCCCAGTTGACAGTCAGCGTGAAGGTCACAGTCTGGCCACCGGAAACCATCAGCTTGTTGGCGCTGGTGGAGTTGGGATCGGTGAACTTGTACAGAGTAGCGGAGGTAGCCTCGCCCACATAACCGTTGGTCATGTAGAAGCTGGCGTTGTCGCCGGTCTTGACAGCAACATAGCTTTCGGAGGTGAACTTCACAGTCACCTTGCCGTCCACGAACTTGTAGCTGCCCAGGTTGGCCAGGTCATCACCGCAGCCGTAATCGGCGCCGTTGATATAGCCGAACAGATAGTAATCGGGAGCCACATAGCTGGGATCCGCTGCGCCGCAGGTGGTGCAGGCGCCGTTGGAGAAGCTGTGACCGGAAGCAGGAATTGCCTCGGTGTAGCTCTCGCCGCAGTAGACGCAGGAGTAGGTGCACACGCCGTCGCTTTCGCAGGTTGCCTGCTTGGTGACTGCCACGGTGTAGATGTGCTCGCAGGTAGCAGCCTCGCCCTTCACATAGCTCAGGGTCAGGGTGCCATCGCCATTCTCAACCAGAGTGAAGGTGATCTCCACATTGGCGGGAACCAGCATCTTCTCGGACTTGTCCTTGATCAGGGTAACGGTGGTGCCGGTGCAGTATTCCTCTGCCAGGTACCAGTTGATGTTATCACCGGTCTTGACAAAGACATAGCTCTCCTGGGTGAAGGTGACCTTCAGCTGACCGTTACTGAACTTGTACATACCCAGGTTGGCATGGTCTTCCTCGCAGCCGTAGTTGGCGCCGTTGATGTAGCCGACCAGGTAGTAATCGGGAGCGTAGGAAGAATCTGCCTCACCGCAGGTGGTGCACTTGCCGCCCTCGTAGTAGTGACCGAAGGCAGAAACCACGTTCCAGGTATACACATTACCGCAGTTGTTGCAGGTGTAGGTGGTGTAGCCATCGGTGGTGCAGGTAGCGGGCGTCACGACAGAAACATAATCGTGACCGATGGGGTTGACGGGGGTATCGTTGTAAGAATAGGTACAATTCTTGCACTTGTGGACGGTGTAGCCGTTGTTCTCACAAGTGGGAGCCACAACAGTCACCGTATAGTCGTGACCGTTGGCGGGAATCTCCTCGGTGTAGACATCGCCACACTTGGAGCAGGTATAGGTCTTCACGCCGGTGCCCAGGCAGGTAGCGGCAGTGGTGACCTTGGAGGTATAGCTGTGCTCGCAGTTGGGATCCACAGTGCCGCAGACGGTGCACTTGCCATCGGAGAAGCTGTGACCGTTGGGGATGATATCCTCGGTGTAAGAGCCGCCGCAGTTGGAGCAGGTGAAGGTTCTCACGCCGTAAGCGGTACAGGTGGGCTCCTTGGTGACCTTGCTGGTGTAGTTGTGGCCGGTGGCCGCAAAGGTCACGGTGTAGCTGTCGCCACAGTTGCTGCAGGTGTAGGTCTTGATACCGGAAGTGGTGCAGGTAGCTGCAGTGGTGATCTTCTCGGAGTAGTTGTGACCGGTAGCCGCGATGGTCTCGATGTAGGTTTCGCCACACTTGGAACAGGTGTAGGTCTTCACGCCGTCAGTATCACAGCCGGCTTCCTTGGTGATCTTGCCGGTGTAGCTGTGGTCGCAGGAGGTAGAGATGAAATCGTCAATATGACCGGACTTGGTGATATTGCCGTTATCCCATGCCATGTAGTAGCAGATCCCGTCATACCAGCCGTAAGTCATGTCCGCAGACTGATCACGGGTGCCGGAGCCGTCATTCTTGACGCCGTTGATGATCAGGCCGGTGATATCGGAGGGAACCTCGATGGAGTAGATGTCGTAGGTGCCGTCGTTGCCGTACACCGTCATAGCCTTGCCGGGCCAGGTGACACTGGAGCTGCTGCCGCCCCAGTAGTAGGCGCAAACATCGGTCCACAGCCAGTTATTCTGGAAGTAGATGGTGATGGTGTCGCCGGTGGTGCCGGAATCAGCGGAGCCGCCGCCGGTGCTTTCGCCGGTGGTGTAGCTTAGGGTGATGGTGTTGTTGGCATTGACCACCATTTCAAAGGTCACCTGAACACCGGCAGGAACAGCCAGCTTGTTGGGAGCGCTGATCTGATCCAGGGTGTACAGGGTGGTAGAAGTAACATTACCCTGCCAGTCGTCGGTCATGTACTGCACGCCATTGCTGTCGGTGATCCAGACGTAGCTGGTGTCAGCAAAGCTCATGGTCACCTTGCCGTCAACGAAGCGGTAATCATAGCCGTTGTAAGCATCGCTGGAGGTGGTGTAGAAGATGTAGTAGTTGTCAGCGGTGACGACCTCGCCATAGGTGGTCCAGGCGCAGGTGTCGTAAGCATAGGTATCGTCGCTGGCAGAGGGAACCAGGTTGGCAGTCTGCGCAGTGCCGTTGTTATTGAAGATGATGTTGGTAGCGGTGGCGGGGATCTCAGCCTTGTAGATGTTGCCCTCTACCTTGGTCATCTTGTTGCCGGGCCATCCGGAGGTGACGGTGGTATCATTGTCATGCCAGCCGTAAATGTACACATTGCTCCAGTTGTCGGTGTTCTTGAAGTAGATGGTACGAGTGGAAGCGGTGCCGCAGACGGAGCACTTGGTGCCGGACTTGTGGCCCACATAAGCATAGCAGTCGTAGCAGTAGCCGTCCAGACCGTGGCTGGCGTGGCTGCAGGATACGGAGGTGGGGTTGTAGACAACGGCGATGCCGGTGTCGCCCATGGTGCCGTAGATACGACCGTTGGAAACGGTGAACTGGTTGCCGGTGATCTGGTCGTAGTAGGTGCCGCTGGCCATTGCATACACGGGCAGGTTGATGTCACGGCCGCCATCGTTGAAGTTGGTGATGATCACGCCGGAGTTGCCGCGCTCGTTGTAGTACAGGTTAGCGGTGGTGTCCTGGGTCAGATACTCGCTCTGACCGGCAAAGTGGTTGTGGAACTGGTTGACAGCCTTGGTAACGGCGGAGCTCCAGCCCAGCTTTGCCAGCTCGCCCATCTCCTGAGGAACCTGCGCATTGGCGCTTTCTGCCAGGTTGGTCATGCCGTTGGGACGGGGGAAATACAGTGCCATGGTGTAGGCACGGGATGCGACCAGGGACCATGCCTTCTGGATGTTGTAGTCGGTGGAATACAGGGAGGAGCCGTCGCCCACGGTGTCGTGGGACTCAGCCCACAGAACCAGCTTGTCCGCATTGGCGTTCTTGAAGTAAGCCTTCTGCAGAGCGGATGCGTTGTGAGCCTCCAGCTTGTAACGAACATCATTGGACCAAACAGACTCGGTGACGCTCATGTACTTGGTGTAGGCGCTGATGTTCAGCTCGCCGCTGTTGTCGGGGTTCTCTAGCAGCTCGCCGTAGTTGTAGAGGAAGATACCTCTGGTGGAAGCAGCGTAATCAGTGGCGCCGTTGATGACGGTGGGCCAGAAATCGCTGGCGAAGGAGGAGTTGTCATCGGGAGTTTCGATCTGCTTGGCGGCGTCAAAACGGAAGCCGTCAACACCGCAGTCGATATACTCCTTCAGCATAGCCAGAGCCTTGTCCTGAACCTTCTGGTTAGCAGTGTTCAGATCGGGCAGACCTGCCATGCAGTACTGGGTGATGTTATAGCGGCTGCCATAATCCCAGGAGTTGGTTCTGTAATCGTGCCAGCAGGCAGGATCGTTCAGCAGGTCGGGGTCAACCACGGGGCAAAGGGTATTGCTGCCGTTGTTTGCGGTGTGGTTGCAAACAACGTCCATGATGACCTTAATGTCGTACTTGTGAGCCTCGTTACACAGATCGATCAGCTCAGACTTGGTGCCGATCGCATGGCTCTCGGACTCATTGATGTTGAAGCTGATCGGCTGGTAAACAGCCCACCAGTTGTTTACGGGCTTGTTCACAGTGCCTTCCTTCAGCTCCTGCATCGGGGAGATCTGGATACTGGAATAGCCCATGCTTGCGATCAGGCCCAGATTTGCCTTGATGTTGGCAATGGACCAGTTCCAGCAGTGAAGGGTAACGCCGTCCTGAATGTAATCACACAGGGTGCTGTCGACGGTAGCCGCTTCAGCCTGGACATCCATCGGAGAGGGAACCAGCATAAAACTGGCGATGATCGCCAGAGCCAGAACCAATCCAATGACTCTTTGGATGTGCTTCTTCATTGTTTTCCTCCATTCCTTTTTCGGTCAAATTTTTCCCGGGCGAATGTTTCGCCCGGACTAACCTATTGTAAATTTTATCAAACAAAAAAGAAAATGTCCAGTCATTTTTTGGATAAATACCAAAAATGACCGGACATTATTCACAGAAATTTAAACATTGTCAAGGAGCCATTGGCGCATGGCTTCCCTTCCCTCCTCGGACATGGGAAAATCCTTTTGTCCCTCCATCTGACTTTTCTCGTAGCAGAAAAGTCCGTGCCAAAATTCCGCGTTGAGCGAGCTGGCTTCAAAGTCCACCTCTTTTGGAGTCTTCATCACCACATTGGGCACGATCCGGAAGCGAAACAGCCCCTTGGAGCCGGTAAAGGGATTCTTCATAGCGAAGGTATGCAGGGTCGGGAGAAACAATTCTTCCATATTATCCCTCCATCAGCGCTTCCATCTCATCCAGCAGCTGACCAAACAGCGCCAGCGCCTGGTTCACCGGCTCGGGACCGGTCATATCCACCCCTGCGTCCTTCAGAAGCTCAATGGGTCTCTTGCTGCAGCCGCCGGAAAGGAACCGCAGATAATCCTCCACAGCCCCCTCCTCACCTGCCAGGATCCGACGGGACAACGCGATCGCTGCAGAATATCCTGTGGCATACTGGAACACATAATAATTGAAGTAGAAGTGAGGAATTCTCGCCCATTCCACGGCAATATGGTCATCCACGACCATTTCCGGTCCGAAATACAGCTCATTCAGCCGGCGGTATTCCTGGCACAGCACCTCAGCGGTAAGGGTCTTCCCATCCCCGATCAGCTTGCCCATAAACAGCTCAAACTCCGCAAACATCACCTGCCGGTAGATGGTGCCCTTAAACTGCTCCAGGAAATGATTGATCAGATACGCCCGCTGGGACTTGTCCGTGGTTCGCTTCAAAAGATACCCCATCAGCAGCGCTTCGTTGCAGGTGGACGCAACCTCCGCCACAAAAATGGTGTAACGGGCATCGATGGGATTTTGGGTCTTGTTGGAAAGATAGGAATGGATGGCATGACCCATCTCATGAGCCAGGGTAAATTGGCTGTCCAGAGTGCCGGTGTAATTCAGCAGAACATACGGGTGAACCATAGCGCCGCTGGAATAGGCACCGGCACGTTTGCCCTCATTGGGGTAAACGTCGATCCACCGGTTATCGAAGCCCTCCTTTAGGATGGCAAGATACGCCTCACCAAAGGGAGCCATGGCTTCGTAAACTGCCTGCTTTGCCTGCTCATAGGGGATCTTGGCATCCACATCCGGAACCAGGTGGGCATACACATCGTAAAAACGAAGCTCATCAACGCCCAGCAGCTTCTTCCGCAGCGCCACATACCGATGCATCTTGTCCATATTCTGATGGACAGCCTCGATGAGATTCAGATACACAGAAGTAGGCACATCGTTCTCATCCAGGGACGCCTCCAGAGCGGATTCATAATGCCGAGCGGCCGCATTGAACTGCAGCTGCTTGCCCTGGGCATTGAGGATCGCCGCAGAGGTATTTTTGAAGCTACTGAGGGTGTCGTACACATTTTCGTAGGCACTTTTCCGAAGTGCCCGGTCAGGGCTTTCCTGGTAGGTGATGAAACTGGACTGGGTCAAGGGCTTGCTGTTGCCCTCGCTGTCCACCGCATCGGGAAATTTCAGATCCGCATTGATGAAGCTGCCGAAAATATTGCTGGGTGCCTGCCCCATCTCCCCTGCCGCAGCCAAAAGCTTTTCCTCCGCAGCGGAAAGAATATGAGCTTTCCGGCGGCGCAGATCTGTCAGATACCGGCGGTAGCGCTCCAAATCGGGATATTCTTGATAGAAATTCTCCAACACCGCCTCATCGATCGCCATGATCTCCGGGGTTTCAAAGCTGCAGGTCGCATCCAGCGCAACAGCGGCATTGATAAGCCTACCGGTCATGGCCTGGTAGGTGGCGTTGCGGGTATCCTCATCGGCACGGCGCATGCAGTAATCTGCCAGCCGCTGGGTCTTTACGCTGGTCTGCTCACCCAGGTACAGATGGTTGTACAGAAGCTCCGGGCTATCTGCCAGATGTCCCCGATCCGCAACCAAAGTTGCCTGGTCCTGCTCCAAAGTGGCAAGCTCCTGCTCCCACAGCGCATCGCTTGCATAAAGATCCTCAATCGCCCAGGTATCCCCCACCGGGATCTCCGAGCGCTTGCGTATTGCATCCATAGTTTGCTCCTTCATTACTTAGCTTTGTCTGCCGCAATGATCCGCTTCATAGCCTCGATGCCCACGGTGATGGCACCGCTGGTGTCCTCAGTCATGGGCATTTCCATGCCCAGCTTTTCCCGCTCCTGGTTCCACACCGCATGGAAGCAGCTGCCGCAGCGCACGCCCAGGGCAGACGCAATGACGAACAGCGCAGCGGATTCCATCTCGCTGGCCTTCACGCCCAGACGCTTCCAGGATTCCCACTTTTGCAGCAGATCATAATATACGGGGGAATTCTGGGGGCTGTGCTGACCGTAGAAGGAGTCCTTGCACTGGACAACGCCCACATGAGTACGGTAGCCCAGATCCACAGAAGCCGCCTTCAGGGCAGCAGTCACATCAAAGTCCGGAACCGCCGGGAACTCGATGGGCGCATACTCCAAAGAGGTATGATCAAAGCGGATGGCGCCGGTGGCAACGATGATATCACCGGGGAGAACTTCCAGGTCGATGCCGCCGCAGGTGCCCACACGGATAAAGGTGTCGGCGCCCACATTTTTCAGCTCCTCCATGGCGATGGCAGCAGAAGGACCGCCGATACCGGTGGAACAGACGCTGACCTTTTCCCCCAGCAGATAGCCGGTGTAGATATTGTACTCCCGGTTCATGCCGATATGTACGGGATCGTCAAAATGAGAGGCGATGGCCTCGCAACGCCCGGGATCACCGGGCAGGAAGACATAACGGCCTACGTCCCCTTCCTTACAATGAATGTGATACTGCAAATCCATTTCCTGCATAACTGATCTTCCTTTCTTTAGAAAAATGTAACCTGGCTGGTGTCCGGCAGACTGCCGAAGGCACCGGCATCTTTCAGCATTTGAATATGGGTCTTGGAAACCTTGGGGCAAGCCAGGGCAACCTCCTCGATGGAGAGGAAATCCTTCCCCTCCCGACCTTCCATCAGACTGATGGCGGCGTTTTCGCCCAGTCCGGAGATGGACACAAAAGGCGGACGGAGCTTGCCGTCCTCAATGAGGAACTTGGTTGCGTGGCTCTTGTAAATATCAATGGGCAAAAACTCCAGCCCACGGAGATAAAATTCGTACACGACCTCCAGGGTGGTCAGCAGATCCAGGTCCTTATCGGTGGCGTTTTCGTTGTTGTCAATGGCCTCGATATTCGCCATGACCGCATCCATGCCATGGGTCATCAGATTGGCATCAAAGCCGCCCTTTTGGCTACGGCGGTAGAAGTAAGCCGCATAGAACGCCAGGGGATGATACACCTTGAACCAGGCGATCCGGAACGCCATCATAACGTAAGCAACGGCGTGGGCCTTAGGGAACAGATACTTGATCTTCTTGCAGGAGCCGATGTACCAATCCGGCACGCCGGCATCGATCATCTCCTGCTGCGCCCCATCGGGCAATCCCCTGCCCTTACGCACCGACTCCATGATCTTAAACGCCCGTTTCTCCGGCATACCGCAGGAGATCAAGTAGATCATAATATCGTCACGACAGCCGATGGTGCCATCCACCGTGGCAGTCTTGGAGGTGATCAGATCCCGGGCGTTGCCCAGCCATACGTCGGTGCCGTGGGTGTAACCGGAGATCCGCACCAAAAAGTCGAACTTCGTGGGCATGGTGTCCAGCAAAACGCCACGGGTAAACCGGGTATTGAACTCCGGCACCGCAACAGCACCGGTGGGCCCCAGAAGCTTGTCATCCTCGTAACCCAGCACCTTGGAGGAGGTAAAGATGGACATGGTGTCCTTGTCATCCAGGGGGATGGTCTTGGCATCCACGCCGGACATATCCTCCATCATGCGGATCATGGTGGGGTCATCATGACCCAGCATATCCAACTTCAGCAGGTTTTCCTCCATGGAGTGGTATTCAAAATGGGTGGTGATCTGGTCGGAATCGGGGTCGTCCGCCGGGTGCTGCACCGGGCAGAAATCCCAAATTTCATTTTCTTGAGGGATGACCACCAGACCGCCGGGGTGCTGACCGGTGGTGCGGCGCACGCCCACGCAGCCGGATGCCAGCCGGTTCATTTCCGCAGACAAAGCGGTCTTTCCATGCTCCTCCATGTACTTCTTTACATAGCCGAAAGCCGTCTTTTCCGCAACGGTTCCGATGGTGCCCGCCCGGAAAACATGGGACTTTCCGAACAATTCCGTACAATACGCATGGGCTCTCGCCTGGTACTCACCGGAGAAATTCAAGTCGATATCCGGCACCTTGTCGCCGCCGAAGCCCAGGAAGGTTTCAAAAGGAATATTGAAGCCGTCCTTTTCAAGATCCGCACCGCAAACCGGGCACTTGGCATCGGGCAGATCCGCACCGCAGTTATATCCCTTGGGCACATCCAAAATGGTGTGCTTGCATTCGGGGTTGGGGCACCGGTAGTGGGGTGGGAAGGAATTAACCTCCGTAATACCGGACAAATACGCCACGATGGACGAACCCACAGAACCACGGGAGCCCACCAGATAGCCGTTCTCCAAAGAGTTTTGCACCAGCTTCTGTGCGGACATATAAATCACATCGTAGTGGCAGCTAATAATGTCATTTAGCTCTGTTTCCACACGTTTTACGAACAATTCCGGGGGACTTTCGCCGTAGAGCCGATGGAATTTTCCATAGACCAGGCTCTTCAGATCCTCCACGGAATTCTCGATGCTGGGCGCAAACAGATTATGGGGCACCGGACGCACGGTTTCGCACATATCCGCAACCAAGTTGGGGTTGGTGATGACGATCTCCAATGCCTTTTCCTGCCCCAGATAGCTGAATTCTTTCAGCATCTCATCGGTGGTACGCAGGTACAGCGGGTTGTCCTTATCCGCATCCTTGAAGCCCTTAGTGGCAAGCAAAATATGGCGGAAGATCTCATCCTCCGGGTTCAGGAAGTGCACGTCGCCGGTGGCGACCACCATCTTCCCCAGCTCCTCGCCCAAAGCGACGATCCGACGGTTCAGATTCCGAAGATCCTCGTCGTTGTGGACAGGAAGCCGCTCCTCTTCGATCATGAAGCGGTTGTTGGAGATGGGCTGCACCTCCAAATAATCGTAAAATTCCGCAATTCTGCGCAGCTCCCGATCGCTTCTGCCCTTCAGCACCGCCTGGAACAGCTCATTATTCTCGCAGGCAGAGCCCACGATCAAGCCCTCCCGGTGCTTGATCAGCTCGGATTTCAGAATGCGGGGCACCCGCTTAAAGTGATACAAATTGGCCTCAGAAATCAACTGATAAAGATTTCGCAGACCCATCTGATTCTTGGCAAACAGCACGATATGCTGTGCATACCGGTCTTCCCGGCGAACCTCGCCACGAACCGACGCAACGTATGCAGGAATCTCCTGGAGGCGGTGGATGTTCTTTTCCTCCAGCATGGTCATAAATCTGCCCATAATGGTGCCGCAGATCACCGCATCCGCCATTGCCCGGTGGTGATTGAACTCCGGCAATCCCAGGGCATCCGCCAAAATGTTCAGCTTGTGGCGGCTAAGCTTGGTCATCAGGCTTTGGGACAGAACCAAGGTATCCACTGCGGTATAGAGACAAGAAATATTCAGCTTTTTGCAAGCCGCAGACAGAAAAGACGTATCAAAATCCGCATTGTGGGCAACCAGCACCCGGTCCCCGGCAAAGTCCATAAATGACCGGATGGCAGACTCCAGATCCGGTGCGCCCACCAGCATATCATCGCTGATGCCGGTCAGATCCACGATCTCCTGGCGCAGCTTCCGGTGGGGATCCACAAAGGTCTGGAAACGATCCACCTCCTGCCCCCGCTTCATGATCACCGCACCGATCTCGATGATGGTGTCATCCTTGGCGGACAGACCGGTGGTTTCCAGGTCGAATGCTACGTATTCCTCATCAAAGGACATATCCTGCTGCCCGTAGACCGCAACCACATCGTCCACATCGTTGACATAGTAGCCCTCGCAGCCATAGAGGATCTTGATGGTTTCGTCGGTGCCTGCCACCTTCGGCGCACCCTTCCAATCCTCCACAACATGCAGCGCATCGGTGAAGGACTGGACGCAGCCGTGGTCAGTGATGGCGATGGCTTTGTGTCCCCATGCCGCCGCCTGCTTGATGGCGGCCTTGGTGTTGGTCAAGGCATCCATGTTGCTCATGGCAGTATGCAAATGCAGCTCCACACGCTTGCCTTCCTTGGCAGTATCCACACGTTTGGGCATGGATCCGGGCATAATGGCATTGGGCTTGAGCACCATTTCGTTGGTATAATTATCCACAAGGAGTCGACCGATGACACGAACCACCGAGCCGACCTTGATATTATTCATGATTGGTTCCGCTTCCTTTTTCTCCAGGAAACGGCTGATACGGACGGAAGAGGTATTGTCCGTCATATCAAATTTGATGACCACCGCATTGCGTTTGGGAAGCTCCTTGTGCTCCACCGCAAAGACCCGGCCTTCCACAATAACGGTGCCCATATTCAGATCGATATCCTTCATGGGCACGATATTCCCCCGGAAGGGCTTGCCGAAGATGGTATCGCTGGAGGCGGTGACCACCGGCTTCTGCTCCTGGGGCGCTACCTGGGTAGGCATCTGCTCGATCAGAGAAAAGCGGTGCTTTTCCATGGCATCAAAAAGCGCCTTACCCTCCAACGCAGCACCGGCTTCAAAGGTGATTTCCACCTTCTTGCCGAACATGGCCTGCAGGGTGTCCTCCACCCCCTTGACCTGCTTCAGCAGTGCATCCTTTCCGTTGGCGACCAGCTTCACATGGAGGTGATCTCCCTCCCATTCCCACTGAGCGCCCGCCAGAGAGCCACGAGCCATGGAATTTCCCTGGACAAACAGATCCCGCAGATCCTCCGGCGGCATTTTATATAGCTCTTCCGGGGGAAAACGATAGGCAATTCCCACATCCCGCAGTCCGTAAATGCGGCGCAGGGAATCGCAGATCTCGCTGATATGACGGGATGCCACATACTTGGGAAATTCCATCTGCAGCCCAATATACCGGGTTGCAGGATCCAAATCAGCAGCAACGACGGCCGCCTGAGAAAAAACGCTTTGCAGCGCCTCAGGCGGCTCGTAGTCCGGAAACATATTCAAAAAACCTACACTATGTTCCATGTTCTCCTTAAAGTGCTTCTATTCTCCGGAGCAGCGCAGGAAGCAGTTCCTCATAAGGCAGCTTCTCCACCTGCTCTCCCTTCTCAAAAATGGTACCCCAGCCATCACCGCCGGCAATACCGATATCCGCCTCACGGGCCTCGCCGGGACCGTTGACGACACAGCCCATGACCGCCACGGTGATGGGCTTTTGGCAATCCTTCAGCGCCGCATCCACCTGGTTTACCAGACCGATCAGATCGATCCGGGTGCGTCCGCAGGTGGGACAGGAAATGATATTCACGCCCTCCTTACGCAGACCGGCGGCCTTCAGAATGTCCTTCGCTGCATAGACCTCTTCCACCGGATCATCGGTCAGACTGACACGAATGGTGTCGCCGATGCCATCCAGCAGCAGCGCACCGATGCCCATGGCGGACTTGATCAGACCCTGCCGCACCGGGCCGGTTTCGGTGACACCGATGTGGATGGGATAATCGCACTTGCTGCGGAACAGCCGTGCGGCAGCCACCATGGTGGGCACCGTGGAGGATTTCATGGACACGCAGGTATCGTAAAATCCGTACTTTTCCAACAGCTCCAAATGCTCAAAAGCACTTTCCACCAGGGCCTCCGCCGTGGGATGACCGTACTTTTCCAGCAGCTTTTTATCCAGGCTGCCGCCGTTCACGCCAATGCGGATGGGAATGCTGCGAGCCTTGCACACATCCACCACCGCCTGGACCCGATCCTCGCCGCCGATATTGCCGGGGTTGATGCGGATCTTGGAGGCACCGCCCTCAGCAGCAGCGATCGCCAGCTTGTAATCAAAATGGATGTCCGCCACCAAGGGCAGCGGGCTTTCCTTGCAGATATCCGCAAAGCCCCGGGCGCTCTCCATATTGGGCACCGCCAGCCGCACGATCTGACAGCCGGCAGCCTCCAGCGCCCGAATCTGCTCCAAAGAAGCAGCCACATCGGTGGTCTTGGTATTGAGCATAGACTGGATCACAACCGGGGCACCGCCGCCGATCTTGACACCGCCTACAGAAATCTGTCTGGTCATAGTTTTCACCCCTTAAAGATGGTAAAAATGTCCTTAAACGTAATCACAGCCATCAATGCCAGCAGCAAGATCATGCCTGCCGCATGGATATAGCCTTCGTATTTGGGATTGATCTTCTTGCGGGTAATGGCCTGGATCACCGTGGTCAAAAGCAGACCCACGATCCGTCCGCCATCCAAAGCAGGCAGCGGCAGCAGGTTCATTACCGCCAGATTCACCGCAATAAAGCCGCCGAAATACAGCAGATTCAGCAGCGCATCGGTCCAGCTGGGCGAGCTGGCAGCCACATCGGTCATCATATCCACGATGCCCACAGCGCCGCTCATATCCTTGAAGCTGGCCTTGCCGGTAATGAGCATTTGCAGGCTCAGCCGGGTATTTCGTACATTGTCAATGGTGTAGTTCCAGATATACGCCAGCTTGTTGCCGAAGCGAGCCTCCTCCGTGCGGAGGTTCATGCCGTAGCGCATCACTTCGTTGCCGTAATCATCCGTGGTGGCGTGAGCCTCCATCTTGAAATCTTCCAGAAGCACCTTTTCCCCGTTGCGGCGAACCAAAATATCGTGGGTTTCGCCGCCCTTGAGAGCAAGGATCATGGTCACATCATCGCTGACGAAAATTCTCTCTCCATCGATCTTCAGAAACTCGTCCCCGGGCTGCAGGCCATTCTCGCCGTTGATGGTGCTGAAGGACTCAAAATTGTCGACCACCGGGGTGACCACCTGCTTCATGGGGGCAAACACGATGGCAAACAGCAGAAATCCCGCCACAAAATTCATGGCAGAGCCGGCAACCAAAATGATCAGCCGCTTCCACCACCGGGCCTTTTGGAAGGAACGGGGGTTATCCGTATCCTCGTCCTCACCCTCCATGGCGCAGTAGCCACCGATAGGGATGCAGCGGATGGAATACAGAGTTTCGCCGATCTGCTTCTTGAAAATGGCAGGGCCCATGAACATGGCAAATTCATTGACCTGCACCTTGGATGCCTTGGCAGCCAGAAAATGCCCCAATTCATGGATAAAAATCAGAAAACTAAAGAGTACAATACCAAAAACAATGGACCAAAACGTTGACATGAAATCCCTCAAATCATTTTGCGGACGTAGGCTCTTGCCTGCCGGTCCGCATCCAAAATATCCTCCAGAGTGGGCTCCATTACATTGGGGACCGCCTCGACTGCGCCGGATACCAGCTTATAAATATCGTAAAAACCGATCTTATCTTCCAAAAACAGCGCAACCGCTTCTTCATTGGCTCCGTTCATCACCGCGCAGGCGGTACCGCCCAGCTTGGCACAATGCCGTGCCAGGGCAAGGCATGGGAAGCTTTCCATATCCGGCTCACAGAAGGACAGGGCGCCGCACTTGGTCAAATCCAGCGCCTCCACGGGGCACACCGTCCGCTCCGGGTAGGTCAGCGCCAGCTGAATGGGCAGACGCATATCCGGTGCGCCCAGCTGCGCCATCACCGCACCGTCCACAAATTCCACGAAGCTGTGGGCAATACTCTGACGGTGGATCACCACATCCACCTGTTCCAAAGGCAGGCGGTAAAGCCGCATGGCTTCGATGACCTCCAGACCCTTATTCATAAGGGTCGCACAGTCGATGGTGATTTTCGCACCCATCTTCCAATTGGGGTGCTTCAAGGCATCCGCCTTAGTGACGTTTTGCAGCTGTTCCCGGCTCATGCCGAAGAACGGACCGCCGGAGCAGGTCAAGATCAGCCGCTTGATCTCCCTGGGACAGCGGCTGCCCATGAGGCATTGGAAAATGGCAGAATGCTCCGAATCCACCGGGATGATCTCGGTGCCGTACTTTTCCGCCTCAGCCATCACCAGCTCACCGGCGCAGACCAGGGTCTCCTTATTGGCAAGACCGATGCGCTTACCGGCACGAATGGCAGCCAAAGTCGGCTTCAAGCCCACCATGCCCACCACCGCCGTGATCACACAGTCGGCGCTTTCAATGGAGGCAGCCTCGATGAGTCCGGCCTCTCCCCAACCGACACGGATGGGAAGATCGGAGATCTCCGCTTTTAGGGCAGCGGCAGCCTCTTCAGTAGCCATGACTGCCAGCTCCGGCAGAAACTGGCGACACTGCTCCGCCATCCGCTCCACACTGGTACCGGCAGTCAGCGCCGCCACCTTCACATCCAGGCGGCTGATAATATCCAGGCTCTGCCGTCCGATAGAACCGGTGGAGCCAAGAATACTGACACACTTGACCATATTAACCCACCTTTTCTGCCATGGGCAGCAGGAGCAGAAACGCCTCCACCATCGGTGCCACAAACACCATGGAGTCAAAGCGATCCAGCACGCCGCCATGACCGGGGATCAGATTGCCGTAGTCCTTGATACCGGTCTGCCGCTTCACCACAGAGAAGCACAGATCACCAAAGGTACCCATGACCGTACCCACAACCGCATACAGCAGCGCATACAGATAATTCACCCGGAAACCGAAGAACAGCTGCAGCACCAGTCCGTAAATGACCATAGCCAGCATGGTCGCCAGCAGACCGCCGATAAAGCCTTCAACGGACTTCTTGGGGCTGATGGTGGGCGCCAGCTTATGCTTGCCGAACTTGACACCGGTGAGGTAAGCAAAGGAATCGGACGCAAAGGCGATAGTGAACGGCACCAGCACAAAGCTTCTGCCGTCGGGCAGCATCAAGATCCGCACGATGGAGCAAAGCAGGTACGGGATCAGCAGACCTGCCACGATGCAAACAGACATTTTGCTGAAGGAGACCTTCATTTCCTTGAGCATGGTTTCCACAAACATCAACGCAAAGAACATCAGAATAATGACCAGCGCCACAGCCCGGGAACAGCCCAAAAAGCTCCAAACAGCAACCAGCAATGCCGCAGCCATGGAATACCACAGCATACGGTTATTTTTCACCAGCTTGGTGGAATTAATCAACTCATAAGCACCGATCGCCACCAAAAGGCCCATAATAATGACCGAAACGATTTCCGGCAGCAGCAGTGGGATCACGACCACCAACGGCAATGTACATGCCGCAACAATTAATCTAGCCTTCATCTCTCTTATGCTCCTCCAAACCGACGGTTGCGCCGGTGATACTCTTCAATGGCCGCATCCAGATCCTCCGGAGAAAAGTCGGGCCACAGCACATTCATAAACACAAACTCGGAATAAGCCGTCTGCCAGGGCAGAAAATTACTGGTACGCAGCTCACCGGAAGGACGGATCACCAGCTCCGGGTCAGGGACGCCGGCAGAATCCAAATAATCAGAAAAATCCGCTTCCGTCAAGCTGTCGGCGCTGCGCTTCCCTGCTGCAACCTCCGCCGCAAAGGCTCTGGCCGCCCGGACGATCTCATCCCGACCGCCGTAGTTAAGGCAGAAATTCACCTGCACCTCGTGGTATTCGTTGGAACGGCTTTGGGTATCCTCGCAGAGCTTGCGCAGCTTGGGGCTGAGCCGGCTCAGATCGCCGAAAAAGCGGAAGCAGACCTTATTCTTCTCCATATCCTGCAGGGCTTCCTTCAAATACCGCTCCAAAAGCAGCATGATGCCGGAAACCTCCTCCTGGGAGCGCTTCCAGTTCTCGGTGGAGAAAGCATACACCGTCAAATACTTGACGCCGATCTCCCGACAGTAGTTGGCGATACGGCGGAAGGTCTCGCCGCCGGCCTTGTGACCTGCGGTACGGGGCAATCCCCGCTTCTTCGCCCAGCGACCGTTGCCGTCCATGATGATGGCGATATGTTTCGGCGGCATAGGCTTCTGCATATCAGAAAGTGCCATAAATCGCACCTCTTTCTATGAATAATAAAGGAATGTCATCCTGAGCGAGCGTAGCGAGTCGAAGGATCTACGCATTCTCGTGAGGTATTGCGTACACACAGTGCGTAGATTCTTCGACTCTGGGCTACGCCCTACGCTCAGAATGACAGATTAAAATAGCAATTAGATTGCCATCAATTCCTTTTCCTTGGCGGCCAGGGCTTCGTCCACCTTCTTGATATACTTATCCAGCATATCCTGCAGATCCTTCTCAGCCTTCTTCTGGTCGTCCTCGGTGATCTCGGAGTTCTTCTTCAGCTTCTTGACGTAGTCCATGCCGTCACGGCGGATGTTACGCATCGCAACCTTGGCTTCCTCGGCATACTTCTTGACCTGCTTAGCCAGCTCCTTACGGCGTTCCTCAGTGAGCTGAGGGAACACCAGACGGATCACACGACCGTCATTTTGGGGATTGATGCCCAGCTCGGACATCTGGATCGCCTTCTGAATATCCTTCAGCAGCTTGGTATCCCAGGGCTGGATCACCAGGGTACGGGCATCGGGAGAGGAAATGGTAGCAACGCCGTTGAGAGGCGTTTCGCTACCATAGTATTCCACGGTGATCCGATCCAGAACCTTCGCGTTGGCACGGCCTGCACGAACAGCGCCGAACTCCTCTGCCAGATGGTCCAAAGACTTCTCCATTCTTCTTCCGTAATCCTTAAAATCGACTGCCATAATAGCGTCCTCCTTAAAATTTATTTTTCACGGTGGTGCCGATGGCTTCCCCACGCACCACGCGTACAATACTGTTTTCCTCGTCCAGACCAAAGCAGACCATGGTCATATCGTTGTCCATCGCCAGGGCCATGGCGGTGATGTCGGTGGCCTTCAGATTGTCCTCCAGCACCTTGGCGTAGGTCAGCTGGCTGTAGCGCACCGCATTGGGATCCTTCTTGGGATCGGCAGAATAGATGGCATCCACGTTCTTAGCCATCAGGATGGCATCCGCCTCGATCTCCACGCCACGAAGCACCGCACCGGTGTCGGTGGAGAAATAGGGGTTGCCGGTACCGGCGGCAAAGAGAACCACCTTCCCCTCGTTTAAGTACCGCTCGGCGGTATCCCGGGTGAAGTATTCGGCAAACTTATTCATTTCCACAGCAGTGAGGACTCTTGCGTCCACGCCGTGCTGACCCAGCACATCCGCAACAGCGATGGCATTCATGACCGTTGCCAGCATACCCATGGCATCGCCGTGGGAGCGCTGAAGCTTACCGGCGCCGTTCTTCACGCCACGCCAGAAGTTGCCGCCGCCGATGACCAGTCCCACCTGTACGCCCATGTCCACGCATTCCTTGATGGATGCGCAAACGCTGTGCAGAATGGTAAAGTCCAAACCGGTACCCTCGCTGCCGGCCAGCGCCTCACCGCTGACCTTCAGCAGGATGCGCTTATATTTTACATCATTCAAAATGATCCACTCCTTCTTTTTTATCTCTCCTATTTTAATATATTTCTGCCAAATTGACAACCATTATTTCAACAAAAATAAAAATAGTTTTCTCTTCTGCAAAAATACGCCCAATGTGTGGAATTTTTGTTGCAAAACGGAAAACAATCGGTTATAATAAATCATCAATTTTAGCAAGCGAGGTAATTTACGATGGCTGAAATCACCGAAAGCAAAAATTTCATCCACGCATTTATTGACGAAGATATCGCCGAGGGCGGCCGCTACGCCGGCAAGACTGTCCATACCCGATTCCCGCCCGAGCCCAACGGCTACCTGCACATCGGCCACTGCAAGGCGCTGATCATCGACTTCGGCACCGCCGAAAAGTACGGCGGTCTGTGCAACCTGCGTATGGACGACACCAACCCCACCAAGGAAGACGTGGAGTTTGTGGAGGCCATCAAGGAGGACATCCACTGGCTGGGCTTTGACTGGGGCGACCGGTTCTACTACGGCTCCGACTACTTTGAGAAGGACTACGAATATGCCGTGGAGCTGATCAAAAAGGGGCTGGCCTATGTCTGCGAACTGACTCCCGAGCAGTTCAAGGAGTACCGTGGCGACCTGAACACCCCCGCCATCTCCCCCTACCGGGACCGTCCCATTGAGGAGAGTCTGGATCTGTTCGCCCGGATGCGTGCCGGCGAGTTTGAGGACAATCAGTACACCCTGAGAGCCAAGATTGATCTGGCCTCCGGCAACTTCAATATGCGTGATCCCGTCATCTACCGGATCCGCCATATGCATCACCACCGCCAGGGGGACAAGTGGTGCATCTACCCCATGTACGACTTTGCCCACCCTATCCAGGACGCTTTGGAGGGTATCACCCACTCTCTGTGCTCTTTGGAGTTTGAGAACCACCGTCCGCTGTACAACTGGGTCGTTGAGAATGTTTCCGTGCCCCATACACCCCGGCAGATTGAGTTTGCCCGTCTGGGTATCGACCACACCGTGCTGAGTAAGCGCAAGCTGAGAGCGCTGGTGGAAAATGGCTATGTGTCCGGCTGGGATGATCCCCGGATGCCCACTCTGTGCGGACTGCGTCGCCGTGGCTATACCCCTGCCTCCATCCGCAATTTCTGCGACCGGGTGGGCGTTGCCAAGTCCCCCAACACCATTCCCTACGCATTTTTGGAGTTCTGCCTCCGGGAAGATCTGAATGAAACCGCACAGCGGGTCATGGCAGTTCTGAAGCCCATCAAGCTAACTATCACCAACTATCCTGAGGGTCAGTCTGAAACCGTTACTGTTGAGAATAATCCCAACCGTCCCGAGGACGGCACCCGTGAGGTACCCTTCTCCCGGAATTTGTGGATCGAGGCGGACGATTTCCTCGCTGAGCCGATTCCCAAGTATAAGCGCCTGTATCCCGACGGCCCTGAGTGCCGCCTGAAGGGTGCTTACCTGATCAAGTGCACCGGCTGTGTTACCGATGAAAACGGCAATGTTGTAGAGGTTCTGGCTACCTACGATCCTGAATCCCGTGGCGGCGATCCTGCCGACGGACGGAAGGTCAAGGGCGCAACCATCCATTGGGTGGATGCGAACAACTGTGCTGAAGCTGAGGTTCGTCAGTACGATAATCTGTTCAGCGATGCCGATCCCGATGCCTCCGGCAAGGACTTCCTGGCCTGCCTGAACCCCGGTTCTCTGGAGATCCTCACCGGCTGTAAGGTGGAAAAGAGCCTGGAAAACGCCAAGGCTCCTGCTTCCTACCAGTTCATGCGTCTGGGCTACTTCTGCCCCGACAGCAAGGACTCCGCTCCCGGTCATTTGGTGTTCAATCGCTCCGTCAGCCTGAAGGACAGCTTCAAGCCCGGTAAATAAAATTGCAGCGGCGGCTCATCCGAGCCGCCGCTTTGCTGTTTAGTTTACATCAAATATTTCGCCGTCGCCCACAACGAGATAATCAATATCCTCCAGAACGATCAGCTCGTCGAACCAGCCAAAAGACTCAATACCAACTATGCTATCCGGATGGAGCTCCGTCTGTGCCGCCGCATCAAAATATGCATCCAACGCCTGAAGCATAGTCCCGTCCTTCATCACCAATTGAACCGGGCCGCCACGGGGGAAGATGTATTTCGCATCGCAGGTTGTCCGGGTACATTCCACCTCTATATGCAGCGGTGTAATGGTTACCTTCTTAATGACGGTGGTAAAATCGTACTCCTCATCATAGTAGGTCACTTCACCGGTATCCACCTCCAGCACCGCATCTTCATATCCGCAATTGACATCAATTACAAAGTTACCCTCGCAGATCCTGCTGCAGCGGCCCGTGGTATCTTTATGGATAGGGACAATTTCATGCTCACTTGCATGAAACCACAGGCTGCCAAAGCGCAGATATTTCGGTAAACCGTCGTTGAAATCTATATCCCCATCGTTGATAAGTCTGATAACAAAATCCTTTTTGTTGTCCTCAGGATCCTCATCAGGCATTGGCCGAACCGTAACTCCATTGATGGGCGTATCCCATTCTTGCCAAGCGATGACTATGTCAGGGACATTCGAATAACTTCCGTCATTTCCATGGATCTCGTAATGCTCGCCTTCTGCGCAGTCAGGCAGAACTGTCCCCTCCGGAGCTTCCACATGAACATAAAGATACAGCATTACATCATCAGCAACAGCCGTAATGGGCGTGATAGTCGTACCATTGAAGCTGTACATCGGCTTGTCATAGGTTTTACCGATTTCCGTTGCGACCTCCGCCTGCTTATCCGTCAAATCCTTGCCAAAAATCCGGCTTACATAGGCGGCAATGGGATTTTCCCCATCAATTGCCACTCCTGCGGCAAAAGCAGTGATTCCAAGTGCCGCAACTACCGCCGCAATTACAGCAACACGTCCGATCCAGCGGAGATTCTTTGGCTTTCTGGCAGCCTTTCTGTCGGATAACTCTGCCTGCAGGATCCAATCATCTTCCATATCTGTCAAAGCATCCATGATCTCATAGGATTTCATAATTCATATCCCTCCGTTTTTAAGTATATTTTGAGCCTTTTGCGGATTCGGAATAAAATGCCCGTAATTCGAGTCCGGGACGAGCTCATAGCCACAGCCAATTCTTCCACCGTATCGCCATACCAGTAACGTCTGAGAAACAACTGACGTTCCTCTGGATTCAGGCTCCCCACAAAGCGGTGAAGCAACTCCTTCAGCCAATCCCGATCGCATTCCCACTGAGGGTCGGGAATACATTCTTCCAATTCGTCAAGTAGTACCGTCATGCCGCTTCGCTTCTGAGCGGAGTTGTATTGAAGATAATGGATAGCGGTGTTTCTGGCGGCTTTGGCAAGATACGGACGCAGATTCTCCGGCTTAGCTTGAGGAATCGTGTTCCAGGCTTGCAACCAAACATCGCTCAATGCTTCCTCCGTTTGCTCATGATCCCGGAGCAGCTGATAGATGATCGAATAACAGTAAGGCGCATACCGATCCTGAAGCAAGGCCAGTCCTTTCTGCTCCCGACGTTCCAGAAGCTCTATAATCTCATCCATACTCCACCTCCTCTCACCTATAAAGACCACGTTTGGGATACGAATATTTTACATGAAATGAAAAATTTTTAAAAGCATAAAATACGGCGGCTCATCCGAGCCGCCGCTTTGCTATTCAATTCACATCGAAAATATGTTCCTCACCAAGGACGATATAGTCGATATTCTCCGTTACAACGGGAATTTCCAAACAAGTCAGCCGGCAACCTGCTACATCATCAGGATCTACAACTGTTTGCTCTCTGGCATCAAAGTAGGCGTCCGCAGCATGAATGATTGTTCCATCCTTCATCACAATGTCCAGTGGCCCACCATAGGGGAAGATGTATGGACAGTTTGGCTCCGTGTAAGTACAAGCAATACTCACATGAAGAGGAGAAATCGTCACCTTACTAACTGTGGTTGTGTAATCATATTCCTCATTGAAGAAGCTCACATCTGCGATATCAATGACCAGCTTTCGCCGTTCCATCTTTTCCGTATCCACAGTAATATCGAACACAAACTCTCCGGCAAACAACGTCTGCATATCCTTTGACTGCCCCTTATGGATATACAGGCCAGGTATTACAAGCCGAAGCTGTCCCCCTACATCAAAGGTTTCCCCATCCTTCCCATGAAAGATTGCAATAAACTCCTTCACATTATCCTCCGGATTCTCATCAGGCAAAGACTTTAAGGTATGGGCAGTTCTGATAACCTCCCATTTCCCTTCTTCGCTCCATCTGTGCTGAATTCCCGCTCTGTCTAGTTTATTGCCCAGATAATAGTAACAAATGTCATCTGCCTGCAAATCCGGTAGGAATGCATCCTCCGGGGCCTCCATGCGAAGGTGTACCCAATAGGTGTTTTCATCCGCCACAGCCTGAACAGCGGTGATGGTGGCACCATTTTGTGTCACCGATTCGCCAATCCTCCGGCCTATGTCATCCATCAAAGACATTTCATCGCTAGAGGGGGCTCCGCCGAAAAAGGCGCTGAATAAAGCACTGTCATTCCAAACCACATCTGCCGCAAACACGCTGACAGACAACGCCACGATCACCGCCGCTACGGCGGCAGCACGCCACAACCAACGCAGTCCGCTGGATCTGGGTGCAACCACCTTTTCCATGGTTCTTTTTTTGATCCGCCGGGCGGACAGCAAGGATGTATTGGTCAATTCCATATCCTCTGCCGGCAGGTCGTCCAATAATTCAGAGATATTCCGTTTCATTCCATATCCCTCCTTGTTAAGTATTCTTCCAATTTCATTCTTCCGCGTCTGAGCTTTGTTTTCACTGTGGACTGGTTCATGCTCATTTCCCGGGAAATTTCCGCGACAGACTGGGCGTAGTAGTAATGACGCAGGAATATTTCCCGTTCCTGGGTCGGCAAGCTATCCACAGCGCATCGAACCAGGAGCCGTTGTTCCTCCCGTTCCAATCGCCGAAAGGAATCGTCCGGTATTTCCAGTACATCCTCCTCCAAAGGAAGCTCCTGCCCTATATAACGCAGTTTGTTCTTGGCCTTATTTCTTGCCACAGCGCCAAGCCACGCCTTGACCTTTCCCGGCTGCAGCTGATCCGCCTGCTCCCACGCCGCTAAGAATACATCCGACACCACTTCCTCCGCATCCTGGACGGTCATGGCGCTGCGCAGGATATTCCAAACCACCGTGGAAACATAGGGTATGTACCGGTCCATCAGTGCGGACAATCCATCCGGATCGCCCTTTTGCATTTTCCGCAATATCCGTTCTTCATTCATTTTCGTTACCTCTTGAAAGCGCTTTCACCTATCATATCACATAAACCGGTAATTCGGTTTCAAAAACATTTGACCTGTGCAGAAAATTGTTTTAGAATTATAGAAAAAAGGGAGGTCGCTATGAAAAAGTTACTTGTTGCAATCATAATCTTGGGAACACTTCTGCTATGCGGCTGCGGAGCCCAGGAACCGGCGCAGCCAGCGGTTACAGAGCCGCCCCAGCAGACCGCCAAATCGGAGATCAGCGTCCCCAGGATCGACGGACTTTCCGACGACTTTATCATGGGTGCCGATGTTTCCAGCGTGATCTCCCTGGAAAACAGCGGTGTGGAATTCTACGGCTTTGACGGTCAGCCCCAGGATCTTCTGAGGACGCTTTCCGAAGCCGGGATCAACTACATCCGTGTCCGTGTCTGGAACGATCCCTATGATGCCCAGGGCAACGGCTATGGCGGCGGCAACTGCGATCTGGATAACGCCATCGCCATCGGCAAACGGGCAGCAAAATATGGCTTGAAGCTGCTGCTGGATCTGCATTATTCCGACTTTTGGGCAGACCCCGGCAAGCAGCAGGTGCCCAAGACATGGGCGGATCTAACCTACGGGCAAAAATCCCAGAAAATCTATGACTATACCGCCCAAACCCTGGAAATCCTCGCAGATGCAGATGTGGATGTTGGCATGATCCAAATCGGCAACGAAACCACCGGCGGTTTTTGCGGTGAATGGACCCCGGAGGGTCAGTACGGACTGATGCGTCAAGCCGCCCAGGCGGTGCGGGATACGGACAGCACCATTCTCATCGCCGTCCACTATACCAACCCGGAAAAAGGCGGTTATTCCACCTTTGCCGGATATCTTGATGCGTACCAAGTGGATTATGATGTGTTTTCCACCTCTTATTATCCCTATTGGCACGGGACTATCGAAAATCTGAAGCAACAGCTCCAAAGTGTTGTAGACGGCTACGGCAAAAAGGTCATGATCGCTGAAACCTCCTGGGCCTATACTGCCGCCGATACGGACGATCATCACAACAGCGTCGGGCAGGATCAAGCCAACGACGGTCCCTATGCGTTCTCTGTGCAAGGTCAGGCAGATGAGCTTTCCGCCGTCATTGATGCGATCGCCTCCTTTGGAGAGAGTGGCGTAGGCGCATTCTATTGGGAGCCTGCCTGGATCGCCGTCCCGGGCAGCAATTGGAACGAGCGCTCTGCTCTTTGGGAGAAATACGGCTCCGGCTGGGCAAGCTCCTTTGCCGGGGAATATGACCCCAGCGATGCCGGCAAATGGTTCGGCGGCAGCGCCTGCGACAACCAGGCACTTTTCGACGAAACCGGTCATCCGCTCCCCTCGCTTATGACCTTCACCTATGTCCGAACCGGAGAGGCTGACAGCGATTCCCTGCAACCATAACCATTGACAGCGACGGGCAGCTATTATATAATGGTAGAAAATTTGCGCTTATGCGCAGAAAGTCGGTACATGATGGAGAAAAGTATCAACCTGAACCAGGATTCTGTAGATGCCCGTTTTAAGGACTGCAGCCCCACCGCAACGGTGGAGCGGATCATCGATCTGCTCGCTTCCTACGGCATCGAAACGGAGGAAATCTGGCACGAAACCAGCGTCCCCTACTGCCATGCCATGAGCGTCCGGGTCAAGGGTACCCTTTTCAGCACCAACGGCAAGGGTCTGACCAAGGAATTCGCCCGTGCCAGCGGCTACGGCGAGCTGATGGAGCGGCTGCAGATCGGCTCCATTTACAAGGGCGGTATGCAAAAAGACGGCGTGCAGACCTTGGCCTTGGAAAGCCACAGCGCCATTCCCATGGACGAGATGCTGAAGCACGAAGCCTGGTATGACCAAATGGGTCAGAATCTGGCGCTGTACACCGGCGTTTCCATGACCGGTCGCCAAATTTTGGCGCAGCACGCCGACAGCCAGGGCAATATCCGTGCCATCCCCTTCTACTGCCTGACCACCGACACCAAGGAATACTTCCCCGCTGAGCTTCGGGGCAAGGTCTACACAACCAACGGCTGCGCCGCCGGCAACACCGCCGAGGAGACCCTGGTGCAGGGTCTGAGTGAGATCGTGGAACGGCATCACATGATGCGCATCATCGATGGCGGTTATGCGCTGCCCGAGATCCCGGAAGAGGTGCTCCAGCGCTACGATACCGCCTACAGCATCATCCAGTACGTCCGTTCCCAGGGCTATAAGGTGGTGGTGAAGGACTGCTCCCTGGGTCAGAAATTCCCCGTGGTCAGCGTGTATATCATCGATGAAGCCACCGGTCGGTACCATACCCACTTCGGTGCCTATCCCAAATTTGAAATTGCTTTGGAGCGCTCCCTCACCGAGAGCTTCCAGGGTCATAATATTCGGGATATTGCCCGTTTTGAGGATTTTCTCCATAAAAAACCCGGCGAATTCTCCTTCGCCAGCGTTTCCAACGAACTGGTGCTGGGCACCCACACCAAGACCCTCAGCTTCTTTATCGGCAAGCCTTCCCATCCTTTCAATCCGGATGTGGGCTTCACCGGCGAGAACAACAAGGACATCCTGCGTCAGTGTGTGCAGTATTTCAAGGACATGGGCTTCGACATCCTGGTGCGTGACAATTCCTGTCTGGGCTTCCACACCTATCAGATCGTCATCCCCGGCTACAGCGAAACCTTCGTCCACCGCCTTGCAAACAATCTGAACGAATACCGCTACGCCGCCCAGGCAATGAAGGCCCTGCGAAATCCCTCCGCCGCTGCCCTTCCGGACCAGCTTGCGCTGCTGATGCACGTTGAGCAGATGAAGAAATTCACCTCCACCATCAAGGGCGCAAAGGGCTTCCAGTCCGGCGCACGGCTTTCTGCCCAGCTGTCCCCCCAGCAGGACAGCTTCTACATGTCCGCCACATTGGCTTACGTTTACTACGGCATGGGCAAATACGCCCAGGCGATCCCCAATATCAACAATATGATCGCCTGCGCAGACCGGGAAACTGCAGACTTTTTGATCTGTCTGAAGCGGTACCTGGACATGAAGGTCAACGGCCGCACCGCCGAGGAGACCCGTGAGCTTCTGACCTTCCTGCACAAGCCGGAAACGGTAGAAAAGCTGCGGCTCATCCTGGCTGCAGGCAAGAATCCCCTGGAGCCTTATACCCTCCATTGTGATGAGATCTCCTGCAATAGCTGCCCCCTTGGTGATATCTGCTGTCAGAGCCGGGTTTTGGAGCTGACTGATCTGATTCTCCGGAAGCAGGCAGAGCTAGACTTCGACAATTTCTCCGCTGAGTTGAAAACACTCCTCTAAAATCCAGGAGATTGCCACGGACCTTCGGTCCTCGCAATGACAGCAAAAAAATACGCCGTACCGGGTTTCCGGTACGGCGTTGCTTATTTCTTGTCCTTCATTTGGGCCTGCAGGTGCATACTCAGCACCGCCAGGGACGTTGCCATATTCTCCTGCTGGACCAGAATATTCGGCGGCACCTCCAGGTGCACCGGCGCAAAGGTCCAAATTGCCTTAATGCCGCAGGCGATGAGCTGATCGCACACGCTCTGAGCATTTTCCACCGGCACAGTGATGATACCCATACGCACCTTGTGGCAGCGGCAGAAATTCTCCAATTCATCAATGTGATAAATAGGCTTGCCATTGACCTCGCCGGATGCGGATACATCAAAAGCAGCCAAAATATTCAGACCGTAATCCGCAAAACCGCTGTAGCCCAGTAACGCCTGACCCAGCTTACCGGCGCCGATGAGCACCGCATCGGTGGCGTTATCGTAGCCCAAAAACTGCTCGATATCGTCCACCAGCTGCTCCCGGGGATAGCCGATCTTGGGTCTTCCGCCATCGCAAACCATTGCCAGGTCCTTGCGCACCTGCACCTCGCCCATACCCAGGGCGTTAGCCAGAGCGGTGGCGGAAATATAGGGAGAGGCATCCGCCGGAATGCTGCGCAAATAGGTCAGATATCCGGGCAGCCGCTTCAATACGGACTTTGAAATCTCTTTACGTTCCATATCCTGCCTCCAATCGATACGAATTTATATCGATATATTTTCGTATCGATTTTATCACAGAAAAATATCGAAAGTCAAGCGCAACTTGTCTGCCGGATCATTTCTTTTCTCAGGCGGAGCATGATTCGCTTCTCCAACCGGGAGATGTAAGACTGAGAAATACCCATTTTCTCAGCCACCTCCTTTTGGGTAAGCTCCTTTCTTCCCTCCAGTCCGAAGCGCATCTGCACGATCTCCCGCTCCCGCTCCGGCAATTGACTCAGCGCCTGCCGCAGCACACACAGATCCACATCGTCCTCCAGTGGACGCAGGATCATGTCCTCATCGGTACCCAAAATATCCGACAAAAGCAGCTCATTTCCGTCATAATCCATGTTAATGGGCTCATCCAGGGATACCTCTGTCTTTTGGTTGGCGATCTTGCGGATGTGCATCAGTATCTCATTTTCGATGCAACGGGAGGCATATGTCGCCAGCTTGATATTCTTATCCCGGCGGTAGGTTCCGATGGCCTTGATGAGCCCGATGGTGCCGATGGAGATCAGATCCTCCAAATTCACCCCGGTATTTTCAAACCGCCGGGAAATGTACACCACCAGCCGCAGATTGTGCTCGATGAGCCGCTGCTTGGCATCCTCGTCCCCGGCTTCCAGACGTTCCAGGGTTTCCTGCTCCTCCTGCCCTTTCAGCGGTGGCGGCAGAACATCACTTCCACCGATGTAAAACACCGTTTGCTTCGGGATCAGCCCGATGGTTTCAAGAATTTTGCGCAATGTATCCTTCATAAAACCCCTCCCGTCAATGCTTCGCAACCCAGTTCATTTGGCGCAAACGCCACCAGGCAGCTGCCCTTCCAATTTCCGATGCGCACATTTTCGTACTTTTTCGCCAGCATCAGCGCCCCGGTGTGCCCCACGGCGCTGTATGGGATCAGCCGCGCGCCGGATACCGTTTCCATGGCGGAAACCGGGTCGGCAAGAGAGTTTTGCGTCAAGCCCAAAAGCCGCTTGCCAAACTGGGAAGACACCACCAAAACCTGCTGACCGGTGATGGGATCGGTCAGGGAATTGCCCGTATCTCGAAGAGCCGTCATCCGAACCCCCTCCAGCTCCACCTCCACATACTCTTTTCCAGCCTTCCCCCGGAAGCCCAAAATACACATCCCGGCGATGAGTGCCCCCGACAGCACCAGCGACAAAAATCCCCCTTTTCCCAATGCCACCGCCACGCCTCCCAGCGCCATGGTCAAAAGCACAAACAGCACCCCTCTGGGAATGGCACTTTTCCGAAAACCGAAGGCGATCAGCGCCATCAGTCCGAGAAATATCATCCTCCACCACACCGCACCTAAAAAGGTCAGCCCCGGCAGCACACATAAGCCTCCGTACAGTCCGCCCAAAGCCGCCGCCCAAAGCGTCCGTTTCAGCGCCAAGGGATGTCCTGCCAAGCGGTTTGTCCCCATGAGCAGCAGAAGATCCACCAGGAAATTGAGTATCGCCAACACATCCACATAGATCGGCACCGCATCACCTCCATGGCTACAGTGTACCAGCCTCACGGGGAAAAGTCGGTCGCAATCCGCACCATTCTGAAACGCAAAAATCGGCAACCGCTGCACAGTTGCCGATCAAAAATGGTGTCATTCCGAGCCAGTGCGCACACTGGCGTGGGAATCCCCTAAGGATACGCAAAATCCGGGAGATTGCCACGCCATCCTGCGGGATGGCTCGCAATAACAGCTATAAATTGGAGTTTGTTTCCGGATGGCGGATCTCCCGGATGTTCTTCTCAGTCTTGACCCGAGGAACCATAACCTCATGTCCGCAGCCGATACATCGCAGGCGCAGATCCGCACCGGTGCGCAGCACCAGCCACTTCTTCTCCCCGCAGGGATGGGGCTTTTTCATGGTCAGAATATCTCCCAAACGAATATCCATCGTATCACCTTATTTCTTAATGGCATCCCAGTACTGCTTCGCCGCCTGCTCCAGCTTGTTGGGACCGTATTCATAGTAGCGCTTGCCTGCCAGCTCATCCGGCAGATACTGCTGCTGCACCCAATGGTTCGGGAAATCATGGGGATACAGATACCCCTGCTCCCGTTCCATGGTGTAGCTGTCGGCGTGCATATTTTGCAGATGCCTGGGAAAATCGTCGCCCAGACCCTTTTTAATGTCCGCTGTGGCAGCATTGATGGCATTGTAACCGGAATTGGATTTGGGAGAGGTAGCCATCAGCACCGCCGCATCTCCCAGAGGGATCCTCGCCTCCGGCATACCAAGCTTCAGCGCCATATCCACCGCCGCATTGACGATGGGAATGATCTGAGGAAATGCCAGACCCACATCCTCCGCCGCGATGACCATCAGCCGGCGGCAGGCAGAGGGCATCTGCCCGATCTCCAGCAGCCGTGCCAGGTAATGGCAGGCAGCATCCGGGTCGGAACCACGGATGGATTTCTGCAAGGCCGACAGCAGATCATAGTGGTTATCCCCATCCCGGTCAGCCCGGAGGGCACTCTTTTGGGTGACCACCTTCACATCAGCCATGGTCAAGTGAATGGTATCTCCCACCGGCACGCCGGCAGAAAACAGCACCTCCACCGCATTCATCGCTTTTCGGATATCACCGCCGCAGGCAGATGCGATATATTCCAGCGCACCTTCCTCAGCAACGGCCTTCAGCGCCGTCCGCTGCTCCATAAATTCCACCGCACGGCGCACCGCCTTCAGTACACCCTCGGCAGAGATCTGCTTAAACTCAAACACCGTAGAACGGCTCAAAATGGCGTTAAACACATAGAAATACGGATTTTCCGTGGTGGAAGCGATGAGGGTGATCTTTCCGTTTTCGATGTGCTCCAGCAGGGATTGCTGCTGCTTTTTATTGAAGGACTGGATCTCATCCAGGTACAGCAGCACCCCATTGGGTGCCAAAAAGGTATCCAGCTCCGCCACGATCTGCTTGATATCCGCTGTCGATGCGGTGGTGGCGTTGAGCTTATACAGGGTGCGGTTGGTCTGCTGGGCAATGATGTTGGCGACGGTGGTCTTGCCGGTGCCGCTGGGACCGTAAAACACCATGTTGGGGATATTCCCGGACTCAATAAGCCGCCGCAAAACAGCGCCTTCGCCCAGGATATGCTCCTGCCCGTATACTTCATCCAATGTCTGCGGACGCAAAAGATCCGCCAAAGGCTGATACATGGTACACCCTCTCTCCTCACAATTTTTTATATGATACCATCCGGGGCAAATTTCGTCAAGGTGTTGACAGGGGATAAAATTTCCACTATACTGTACCTATACTTACGAAAGGAGATTTTAATATGATTGTTTACGAGGTTGTCATCAACTAACCGAATATGGGCGTTTATAAAAATGGAGGTTCAGACCTCCTGATTTGTTGCGCCGTTTTTCAGGTAACTTTCGATATGTGGTAGCCGCAGAGAGCGAGCCATGACGAGGGCTGCTTTGCTGCGGTATTTTTGCGCCCATTTTCGGTAAATCATCAAACACTGAATTGGGAGGAAAATACGTTGAACATAAACGATTGGGGCAATGTGCCCAATTATGAAAATCTGCCGGGCATCCCGGCAAGAATCACCGCTCAGCATAAGGAGCGGTACGAAATTGTCTGTCAGTACGGCATCACCCATGCCAGACTGAAAACCAAAGAATACTTTGTAGACACACAGGAATTTCCTACCACCGGCGATTTTGTGATGGTCAATTACATTGACAACGGCGACAGTCAGGTCATCGCCACCCTTCCCCGTAAGACCTACTTCTCCCGCCGGGAGCCGGGGCCCATCCCCAGAGATCAGGCGGTTGCGGCAAATTTCGACTATGTATTCATCATGCAGTCGCTGAATCTGGATTTCAACCCAAAGCGGTTGGAGCGGTATCTGACCCTGGCATGGCAATCCGGTGCCACGCCGGTGATTCTGCTGACCAAGTCGGATCTGGTGGAGGACTACTGGGATTATCTGACTCAAGTGGAGCGAGTCGCCCCTGGGGTGAATACCCATGTAGTCAGCGCCCACACAGGATACGGTCTGCCCCGGCTGAATGCTTACATGATACCGGGAAATACGGTGGTATTTCTGGGTTCTTCCGGTGTTGGCAAATCCAGCCTGGTCAACGCATTGGCAGGTGAGGATATCATGGCTGTCAACGGCATCCGGGAGGACGACTCCAGGGGTCGTCACACCACCACCCACCGTCAACTGATCCGCCTGCACAGCGGCGTGATGATCATTGACACCCCCGGTATGCGGGAGCTGGGTATGTGGGACGTGTCGGAAGGTCTGGCTGACGCTTTTGCCGATGTGGAAAGCTATCTTGGCAAGTGCCGTTTTTCCGACTGTCGCCACGAAAGGGAGCCGGGCTGTGCCATTAAGGCGGCCATTTCTGCAGGTGAACTGGACATCGCCCGCTGGGATAGCTACAAAAAATTGAAAGAAGAAGCGGTGGATAAGGCCGAAATGCTCCGTCGCAAAAATGAATGGCACAAATCCCTGGCAAAGTTTACACGGGATAAGAACAAGGAGGTATGGTAACATGAGAATCATTAAATCTATCGAAGACAAGTATCTGCTGCCCTCTTTGGAGCTGGTGGAAGCTGTATTTACCGATTACGAAAGTGAAGAGGACGCAATAATCACGCGTTCCCTTGTGGAAGAGATCCGCTCCATGCGCTTTTATGTGCCGGAGCTGGTTCTGGTCATGGTGGATGAAAACGACGAAGTCATTGGCTACTGTATGTTCTCCCGGTTCCATCTGGAGGGCAAGTATGAAGACCAGCTGCTGATTCTGACCCCGGTAGCCGTAAAAACCGCCCTGCAGCGGCAGCACATTTCCAAGGAGCTGATCGAATACGGCCTCGAGAAAGCGAAGGATATGGGCTACAAGGCAGTCATCGTGGAGGGCAACCCCATGAACTACCGCAGCAGAGGCTTTGTTACCTCCAAGCCTTACGGCATTGTTGCCCATGAATCAGTGGGTCTGCCCGCACCGGAATGTCTGATGATAAAAGAGCTGGTCCCCGGCGCTCTTGCAAACATTCACGGCATCGTTCAGTATTCTGACTATAAATCCCTGCACTAATATCCAACAGGGGACTTTTGCCCCCTGTTTTATAAAAAATGCTTGCATTTTTTCGATGCATATGTTAATATGCAAGAAATATGTAAAAGCGTTGAATGGGCTGTCCGGTATCGGGAGCACTTCCTTAGCGAGAGTGGGATGGTGAAAGCCACTTGTTGTGCGATATTGGGCTTTCTCCCGGGAGCTGCCGCTTGAAATATCGTGGGGATTGCCACACCAGTGTGCGCACTGGTTCGCAATGACACGATAATAGTAGGTGCGGACGGGTGACTCCGTTAAAGGTTGCGAGTGTGTTTGCACTTCTAAGCTGCGCCATATGGCGAATCGTGGGTGGTACCGCGGAAGGAATGCCTTTCGTCCCAGTTTATTGGGATGGGGGGTTTATTTTTTTATGGATTTGACATTCAAAACCAAAGCCGGTATATTCAATTACCGGGTCTGTGCTATTATCCTGCACAATAGCGCATTGCTTACCACCAAAAATAAAAATACCCCCTACTACTTCCTCCCCGGCGGACGGGTTAAGCTCCACGAATCCGCAGATGCCGCCATTGATCGGGAGGTATTCGAGGAGCTGGGCGTTCACGGAAAGATCATCCGCCCTCTGTGGCTGAATCAGGGATTCTTCACCGAGGATGTGACCAATGAGCGTTTTCACGAGCTGTGCATCTACTATTTGGTAGACATTTCCGAAACAGAGGTTCCTGCCCGCGGCAATTCTTTTGTCCGCTATGAAGGTAACAAACGCCATTACTACGAATGGATTCCTCTGGACAAGCTGAAGGATGAATACCTCTACCCCCAATTTATCAAAGAGAAAATCCATAGCCTGCCGGAAGCCTTTACGCTGCTGACGGAATATGAATAAATTGATTATCCCAAAAGGAGAATGATACATGAAAGAACAATTAGAGCTGATTAAGCAAAACGCCCTGGCGGCTCTGGACGCCGCTGACAGCACCGCCGCTTTGGAGGAGCTGCGCATCAAGCTGCTGGGCAAGAAGGGTGAGCTGACCGCCGTGCTGAAGATGATGGGCAAGCTCTCCCCCGAAGAGCGTCCCGTCATGGGTCAGCTGGCCAACGCCGTCCGTGCCGAGATTGAGGCCAAGCTGGAGGAGCGAAAGACTGCCCTCAGCGCCGCCGCATTGGAGGCAAAGCTGGCTGCTGAGGCCATCGACGTGACCATTCCCGGCGATGCGGTGGATCTGGGTCATCAGCATCCTATGAATCAGGTGCTGCAGCAGATCAAGGATATTTTTGTTGGTCTGGGCTACACCGTGGTGGATGGTCCTGAGGTGGAGCTGGCCGACTACAACTTCACCCGGCTGAACATTGAAGAGGGTCACCCCTCCCGTGACCGCAGCGACACCTTCTACTTCACTGACGATGACTCTGTGCTGCTGCGCACCCAGACCAGCTCCATGCAGATCCGCTTCATGGAGAACAACAAGCCCCCGATGTGCATGCTGGCTCCCGGCCGTGTGTTCCGTAAGGACGAGGCCGATGCCACCCACTCCCCCATGTTCCACCAGATCGAGGGTCTGGTGGTGGATGAAAACATCACCATGGGCGACCTGAAGGGTGCGCTGATCACCATTATGCGTGCCATCTATGGCGAGAATGCCCAGATGCGTTTCCGCCCCCACCACTTCCCCTTCACCGAGCCTTCCTGCGAGATGGATATGCAGTGCCACAAGTGCCACGGCACCGGCGAGGTGGACGGTCAGGTGTGCTCCACCTGCCATGGCGAGGGCTGGATCGAGCTGCTGGGTGCCGGTATGGTGCACCCGGAGGTCCTGCGCAACTGCGGCATCGATCCCGAGAAGTACTCCGGCTTCGCCTTCGGCATGGGTCTGGAGCGTATGGCCATGGGCCGTATGCGTATCAACGACATGCGCCTGATTTTCGATAACGACATCCGGTTCCTAAACCAGTTCTAAGGAGGTATCACGATGAAGCTTAACAGAAAATGGATTAACGAAGAATTCGTGGACCTGAGCCACATTTCCGACAAAGAATTTGTGGAGACCATGACCGTCGCCGGTCAGAAGGTGGAAACCTACGAGCGGATGGATGCTGAGATCAAGAATGTGGTCGTCGGCAAGGTGGTTTCCATCGTCCGTCACGAAAATTCCGACCATATGTGGGTCTGCCAGATCGATGTGGGCGGCGAGGAGCCTGTCCAGATCGTCACCGGTGCCCAGAATGTGAAGCAGGGGGATCTGGTTCCCGCCGCTCTGCACAATTCCTGGCTCCCCGGCGGTGTCCACATCACCAAGGGCAAGCTCCGTGGCGAAAAGTCCAACGGTATGCTCTGCGGTTTGGAAGAGCTGGGTCTGACCCTGAATGACTTCCCCAACGCCATCCTGGACGGCATTTGGATCCTCAATGACGAGCCTTGCAAGGTTGGCGACGATATCAACCTGGTCATCGGCAACGATGACACCGTGGTGGACTTCGAGATCACCAACAACCGTCCCGACTGCTACTCCATCATCGGTCTGGCCCGTGAGGCCGCCGCTGCTTTCAATAAGCCTATGAAGCACCACGAGCCTGTGGTCAAGGGCAGCGATGCCGGTTCCATGTACGAGATGCTGGATGTGGAGGTTCCTGCCACCGAGCTGTGCAACCGCTACTCCTCCCGGATGGTGAAGAATGTCAAGATCGCTCCCTCCCCCAAGTGGCTGCGTCAGCGGCTGAGAGCCAACGGCGTGCGTCCCATCAACAACATCGTTGACATCACCAACTACGTCATGCTGGAGTACGGCCAGCCCATGCACGCCTTCGACTACCGCTATGTGGGTTCCGGCAAAATCGTTGTCCGGGAGGCTGAGGAGGGTGAAACCCTGACAACTCTGGATGGCAATGTCCGCAGCCTGACTCCCGGTATGCTGGTCATCGCCGACGAGAACAAGCCCATCGGTTTGGCCGGCATCATGGGCGGCGAAAACTCCGAGATTTTGGACGATACCACCACCGTTGTCTTCGAGTCCGCCAATTTCAACGGCACCTCCATCCGCCAGACCGCTCTGGCGCTGGGTATGCGTACCGAGTCCTCCGGCAAGTTCGAGAAGAATCTGGATCCCATGATGACCGTTCCCGCTGTGCAGAGAGCCTGCGAGCTGGTGGAGCTGCTGGAGTGCGGCGACGTGATGGATGGCATCATCGACATCATCAACTACGTTCCCGCCCCCAAGACGCTGGAGCTGGAGCCTGAGAAGATCAACCGTCTGCTGGGTACCGATATCAGCGAAGCCGACATGGTAGCCTACCTGAACCGTCTGGAGATCCCCGTGGAGGGCCGCACCATTCATGTGCCTTCTTTCCGTCCTGACCTGAACCTGATGGCGGATATTGCGGAGGAAGTGGGTCGTCTGTACGGCTACAACGAGATCCCCACCACCGCTTTCAAAAACTCCACTCAGGGCGGCTACTCCCCCATGATGATTCTGGAGAACAAGGCAGGTCAGCTGTGCCGCAGCCTGGGCTACAGCGAGATCATCACCTATTCCTTCGTTTCCCCCACCATTTTCGACCAGATCCGTCTGCCGGCCGATTCTGTTCTGCGCAACGCTATGCGGATTCAGAATCCTCTGGGCGAGGATACCTCCATCATGCGTACCATTGCGGTGCCCTCCATGCTGGAGATCCTGTCCAAGAACTACGCCAATCACAATAAGGCCGTCAAGCTCTACGAGCTGGCTAAGATATATCTGCCCATTGAAGGCGAGGTTCTGCCTGAGGAGCCCATGATGCTGATGCTGGGAACCTACGGCGCAGGCGCCAGCTTCTTTAGCCTGAAGGGCGAGCTGGAGGCTGTGCTGTCGGGTCTTCGGATCAAGAAGGCCAGCTACACCGCCGTCAATGACAATCCCACCTACCACCCCGGCCGTTGCGCCAAGGTCATCATTGACGGCGTGGATGTGGGCGTGATGGGTCAGATTCATCCGCTGGTCGCCCAGAATTACGGCATCGACGCTGACGTTTACTGCGCCGAAATCAGCTTCACCAAGCTATTCGATCTGCAGCTTCCCGATGCCACCTACACCCCCCTGCCCAAGTATCCCGGCGTATCCCGTGACCTGTCCCTGATCTGCGATGAGGCCATCACCGTTGCTCAGGTAGAGGACGTGATCACCGCCGCTGCCGGCAAGCTGCTCCGGGACGTGAAGCTGTTCGATATCTACCGGGGCACCGGCGTGCCTGAGGGCAAGAAGAGCATGGCCTTCTCCCTGCAGCTCCGTGCCGATGACCGTACCCTGACTGACACCGATTCCGAGGGCGTGGTTTCCAAGGTTTTGACCGCTCTGAGCGAAAAACTGGGCGCCATTCTGCGGTAATACAAGAAAAAAGTCTGCTTTAGGGGCTTTACACAAACAAAATTCTGGGGTATAATAACAATAATCTATTTCAGGAGGTCGATAACATGACAGATAATACCATTAAGTTCACTGTTCCCAGCGATGACAAGCAGAATATGCGCATTGTGCTTCGCAATGTATTCGACGCGCTGAATGAGAAAGGCTACAACCCCATCAATCAGATCGTCGGCTACCTGCTCACAGAAGACCCCACCTATATCACCAACTACAATAATGCACGCAGCATGATCTGTAAGCTGGATCGGGACGAGCTTCTGCAGGAGTTGGTTCGCTGCTACCTGTTTGAGAACAAGTGATCCCAGCCAAGGGGCTTTGCCACGGCAAAAGCCCCTTGTTTCTTTCATACTTCCCCCTCCGTCTTACCAACAATATCCACTTTTTCGGTAACTGCTTCCAGCGCAACCGGATTCGCCCAATTTCGGTTGACAAAAAAGTTACGATTTGTTACCATTTCCACACTCTCACGAAAGGAGGTTTTCCAAATGTCCGAAGAAAAGGTTCTCATGTACAAGGGTCACCCCCTGATGCGCAAGGACAACATGATCTACTACGGCTCCATGGCCGATTCCCACATCGTGATGCTCCAGATCCTCGAAACCAAGAAGATGGGCGATACCGACATCGCCACCCGGGTTTCCGTTCAGCTTCAGCTCACCGATCCCAACGCAAGAAGCCGTGATCGCGTGGTGAAGAAGAGCGAAAAGGCTGGCCTGTACACCGCTTTGGATGTTGGCAGTGTATGGCTGACCCGCGCCTTGGCGGGTAAATAATGTAAGACGGAGGGCAACGTATGAAACGATTTATTCGAATGCTTTGTATTGCGCTGGCACTTCTTCTGTTTGTCAGCGGCAACGCCGTTGGTGCCAAGGCCAGCGGCGGTTCTTTTTCCACCCATATCGGCACCGTAAATGCCAGCTCTCTGCGGCTGCGCAGCGGTCCGAGCACGACATCTGCGACTTTGGCATATGCCCCCAATGGCGATTATGCTGTGGTCACAGGCAAAACCGGCGCCTGGTATCATGTAATTTACAACATGACCAAGGGCTACATGCACGAAAGCTATCTGAAAACCAGCGCTGTAAAAAACATTGAGCTGGGCTACGGCAGAGTCAATGCCACAAAGGTCAACCTGCGTACCGGTCCCGGAACCTCCTACAGTTCCATCGGCAAGGCCAATACCGGCGACAAGGCCTATATCATCGGTCTGAATAACCAATGGTACAAGATCATCTATGGCAATTCCATCTGCTACATTCGCAGTGATTATCTTGACCTTACCGAGATCCCCTACGAAAACGCCGCTTCCACGAAGAAGCCGCTGTTTTTCGTGGATGGCAAGTCCACTGGCGTGACCCCCAGCGCCTCGGCGCTGAATGGAAGTGTTTCCAAATCCGACATTGTGGCGGAAGCCAAAAAGTATATCGGCACGCCCTATGTATGGGGCGGCACCACCACCAAGGGCTTCGACTGCTCCGGCTACACCCAGTATGTGATGAAGCGCTGCGGCATCACCATCCCCCGTACCACCACCGAGCAATACAAGGTGGGCACCTATGTGGCGAAAAGCAATCTGCAGCCCGGTGATCTGGTATTCCTGCAGAACACATACCGGGAAGGCATCTCCCATGTGGGCATTTACATCGGCGACGGCAAAATGATCCACGCATCCAGCTCCAAGGGCGTTATCATCAGCGACCTGAGCAGCTCCTACTACGTCCAGCACTATTACGGTGCCAGACGGATAGCATAAATGTAAACTTTTTTCGGCACCCACCGGGTGCCGCTTTTTTTGTCTTGATATAGAGAAAAATATCGTATATAATAGAAAAAGAAAGATTTATGCAGAAAGGAAGATCATCATGGCAGGACAGTTTGAAAGAAATGCCCGTTCCCGGAAGCGCCGCAAAGGACCAAAGTGGTATAAGATCATTCCCATTATGATCGCCAGTGTCTTGGGCGTTGTGTGCCTGGTCACCGTGACCATCGCCATCATCGCCGTGGTGCAGAAGATGAACGTCCCCACGGAGGACGGTGGCTACATGAATGTCATCACTACCACACCGCCCCCCACCACCGCAGATCCCAATATCGAGCTGCGTCAGGCGCAGCAGCTTATGGCGGATGCGGATTTCATTGCCCAGGGCTACGACTACCAAAAGGCTATCAACATGCTCCAGTCCTATGAGCATTACGAGGATCATCCCGAAATGGCGGACATGGTAGCCCAGTATGAGCAGTTGAACAACCAGCTGATCACCTATCGCTCCCCCGAAACCGTGACCCATATTTTCTTCCATTCTCTCATCGTGGACACCGCCCGTGCATTCGACGGTGACGAGGATGAGGATGGCTACAATATGTATATGACCACGGTGGACGAGTTCAAGGCGATCCTCAACGAGATGTACAAGAAGGGCTATATCCTCATCTCCCCCTACGATCTGGCGTACAACGCCGGCACCGACGAGGATCCCAACTGGGTCTACGGCAATATCCGCATCCCCGAGGGTAAAACTCCCTTCCTCATGAGCCAGGACGATCTCAACTACTACAGCTATATGATCGGCACCGGTCACGGCAAGGATGAGACCCCTGTCTACGTGGACTCCAACAACGACGGCTTTGCCCACAAGATCGTCATCGGCGAGGACGGCAAGCCCACCTGCGAATATATGGATGCCGACGGCAATATTACCACCGGCGATTATGACCTGGTGCCCATTCTGGAGAGCTTCATCCAGGAGCATCCGGACTTTTCCTACCACGGCGCCCGTGCTATTTTGGGTGTCACCGGCTATGAGGGCGTGCTGGGCTACCGCACAAAGCCCGCTTACGAGATCACCATGGGTGCCGAGGCATATGCCGCTGAGGTAGAAGAAGCCAAGGCTGTGGCGCAGTGCCTCCGGGACAACGGCTGGATCCTTGCCAGTCACTCCTACGGTCACCCCGCTTACGGCAACATCACCGCCGAGCGTGTGGCGGAAGACTCCGCCAAGTGGGAAGCAACCGTGCAGTCCGTCATCGGCGAAACCGATGTGATCCTCTACCCCCACGGCTCCGACATTCACACCTGGAGAAAGTACGAATTCACCAACGAGAAGTTCCAGACCCTCTACGATGCAGGCTATCGCTACTTCTTCAACGTGGATGGTAACCAGTACTGGAACCAGTTGGGCACCAACTACTTCCGTGGCGGCCGCCGTAACCTGGACGGCTACCGGATGTATCACCACCCCAATAAACTGTCGGATCTGTTTGATGTAAATCTGGTATTTGATATGGAACGTCCCACCCCCGTGCCTTCCATCGGCGGCGGAATGTAAGAAGTGAATAATGCCTGCCGGAACTTCCGGCAGGCATTTTTTTGTGCTTTGGGGACATACTAACAAAAAATCCAGGAGGCTACCATGGCACAAAACAAACGTGGACGGCAGAGCTTCGTACCCAAGATCCGCCCGGTGATCACAGCCTGGGCAAGCATCGCCGGCAAAAAGGAAAGCGAAGGCCCTTTGGCAAAAACCTTTGATATTGTTTCCAAAGATACCTATTTTGGAGAAAAAACCTGGGAGCAAGGGGAGAAGAAATTGCAGCAAATGGCGCTGCATACCCTGCTCACCAAGGCAGGTCTGCTGAAAAGTGATATCGATTTGGTTTTTTCCGGGGATCTGTTGAACCAATGCATCGGGTCATCATTCTCGCTGCGAAATCAAAATATTCCCCATTTGGGTCTTTACGGTGCCTGCTCCACCATGGCGGAAAGCCTGCTGATGGCATCTATGGCGGTGGGCGGCGGCTACGCCGACCGGGCAGTAGCCATGACCTCTTCCCATTTTGCCTCCTCGGAGCGGCAGTATCGGTTTCCCCTGGGCTACGGCGGACAGCGTCCCCCAACGGCACAGTGGACCGTCACCGGCGCCGGTGCGGCGCTGGTATGCGCCGAAGGGAACGGTCCCACCGTGGAAAGCTGCACCATTGGCGCAGTCCACGATCTTGGTATCACCGATGCGAACAACATGGGCGCTGCCATGGCACCGGCGGCATTTCAAACCATTTGTGCCCATTTTGACGACCTGGACACCCGCCCGGAGGACTACGATCTGATCGTCACCGGTGATCTGGGACAGCACGGCAAAGAGATGTTGCTTGAATTGGCACGGCGTGAGGGGATCAATTTGGGTGGTAAATTGGCAGACTGCGGCTGTTTGGTCTTTGATAATACCAAGCAGGACGTCCACGCCGGTGGATCCGGCTGCGGCTGCAGCGCCATCACCCTCTGCGGCGACCTGCTGACAAAGCTCCACACCGGAAAACTGACACGAATTCTATTCTGCGGCACCGGTGCGCTGCTGTCCCCCACCTCCACCCAGCAAGGGCTGCCCATCCCCGGGGTATGCCATGCGGTGTCCATTCTATCCGGGAGGCATTGATATGGATTATGTGAAAGCATTTCTTTTCGGCGGATTGCTCTGCGTCATCGGACAGATCCTCATCGACAAAACCAAACTGACCCCGGCAAGGATCCTGGTTTGCTATGTAGTCGCCGGTGTGATCCTCAGCGGCGTGGGGCTATACAAGCATTTCGCCGACTTTGCCGGTGCCGGTGCCACCGTTCCCCTGACCGGCTTCGGTCACTGCCTTGCAAAAGGCGTCCGGGAGGCTGTGGATGAATCCGGGTTCATCGGCATCTTCACCGGCGGTCTGAAAGCCACTGCCGGTGGCATCACCGCCGCCGTTACCGCCGGTCTGTTGGTGAGTTTACTTTTTAAAGCCAAGGATAAATCCTAAATTTCGGGGCAAAATACCCTTGCGGCGTACCGCAGAAAGATAATACGGAGGAATAGAACATGAATAACCAGAACAAGAATCAGAACCAGAATCAGAACAGCAACCGCACCCAGAACGAGAACCAGAACAGCAACCAGAACAAGAACTGCCGCTAACAAAAAGGGACGCCAACCGGCGTCCCTTTTCCATTATAGCACAAGCAATTTTCCCAATCGGAAGAAATAAAGGCTCTTTTCCTTCACCGGCAGGTCAAATATGCGGCTCATCGCCTCGGCATAGGCATCCACCTGGGGCTTATAACCGGCGATCGCCGTATCCAGGGTCTGCTCCGTGACCCGGTCGGTCTTAAAGTCCACGATAGTCAAGCCATCGGGCTCAACAATGGCGCAGTCCACAACACCCTGCAGAAGGATCTGCTCCCCCTCCAGGCCATCCCCATAGGCTTCGCCGCGATCCATAATGGAGAACTTAAACTCCCGGTACACTTCCTTGCCAAATCGGATCCTTTGACCCAGCTCCGTTTTGAAAAATGCCGCAATTTGATCCACAGGAACCATTTCGCCCATCTGCTCTGTAAGGATCCCATCCTCCACCAAGCGCTTGACTTCTCGCTGCACACCGGCTTCATCGCCGCAGGCACCGTAATCGATAAACTGGAGCAAAGTGTGGATGGCGGTACCGTAATCTGTGCCCCGAACCGTCTGCTCAATGAAGGTAGGCTTGCGCCAGGAGCGGTGAATTGGCTTCGGCTCCGGGGCATTTTCCGCTGCCTCCTGATCCTTTAGGCGACCTTTTCGTTGGGTAGCCGTCTGCTTGGAGGGAGCGCAGGTCGCTTCCTTATACCCATAGGAAAAAGCAAGATTCTTCCGAAGAATTTTCAATATTTCCTCAGAAATTTCGCTCTTCTCCTCACTTTTAGCGCTAAATCCGCCCTCCACAGGTGCAGTTGCCACACGGATCAGCCATGGGTGATCCATCACCTTCACTTCGCTGGGCTTGCCACCTAATACAAACAGCTCCCCTGCCTCGATCCGGTTCAACGCCGACAGCAGCACCCATTCACCGGGGCAGCCGGCTTCCCGGGTCAGCAGTTCCTTGCAGCCCATATTCATCCGGGCGACCATGTCCGTAAGCTCCCCTTCCAGGGAACGGGAGGCATAGGTCATGATCAGCCGATCCTTGGCACGGGTCATGGCAACATACAAAACCCGAAGCTCCTCGGACACACTTTCCGCGCCAATCCGGGCGCTGATGGCACGCTTGGCAACGGTGGGGTACCGCACCCGGCGCACCGCATCCGCTGCGGCAATACCGATGCCCAATTCCTTATGGCAAAGCACCTGCGCCCGTTGACTTTCCCGATTGAATTCCCGTCCCAGTCCGGGCAAAAACACCACCGGGAACTCCAAGCCCTTGGACTTGTGGATACTCATAATGGTCACCGCACCGGTAGCGGATTGCTCCGCACCCACGATCAGTCCCTTATCCTCCATAGCGTCCAAATGCTCCAAAAAGCGCCCCAGATCCCGCTGACCGCCAGCCTCAAACTCCGCCGCAAGCTGGTAGAAGATCTGCACATTCTCGCCCTTTTCCGGATCCATCGCCCGGTAGATGCTATCCAACCGAGTTTCCGCCAGGATGGTTTCCAGCAGCTCCGTCACGGAGCGCATCCGTGCCTCTTTCCGAAGCTTCTGCAAAAACGCAACAAATTCTTTACATTTTATTGAATCATCCCAATAAATCGCATCATATACGGAACATTTCTTATTCTTAGCGCGAAAAGCCGCCAAGTCATCGGCAGAAAATTCAAACACCGGACTTGCCAGCACCGCCGCCAACGGAATATCCAGCTGCGGATTTTGAACCGTCTGCAAAATGGCTCGCAGAACGCCGATCTCCTCCGTTTGCAGCAGGTCGCAGCCACCGCCGGTGGTGCACCGGATGCCCTTTCGCTCCAAAGCCATACGGTACTGTTCTCCCACCGAACCCGGAGAACGAAGCAGGATCACAATATCCTCCGATTTGATTCGCCGCTGTCCGGCCTTGTCACGGATGTAGTGCTCCCCATGGATCAATTCGCTGACCCGCTGGGCAACAAATGCCGACTCCTCGGCATAGGTATCCTCCTGCACATCGATGGCGTGCAGTTCCACCTCCGCCTCCTGGAGCGGCTCATGGGGAATACCCTCATACAGCGCCTCGTCCTCGCCATAGTACAGTCCCCCCACCGCAGGACTCATGCAGGTTTCAAACACGCAGTTGGTCGCCGCCAACACCGCACCGCAGGAGCGGAAATTCTGGCTCAAAACCACCTTTCTCCCCTCGCCTGCTTTCGCTTCCGCCGCAGGCACAAAGGATGCGTATTTTTCCAAAAAGATACCCGGGTCAGCCAGACGGAACTGATAGATCGACTGCTTCACGTCACCGACCATGAAGCAATTCTGCCGTTTGGCGGTGAGAGCGGTGTAAATGGCATCCTGCACCGCATTGGAATCCTGGTACTCATCCACCATCACTTCCCGGAAGCGGCTGCCGATCTCATGGGCGACAGCCGTGGGATTACTGCGGCTCTTACCCAGGAGCAGATCCAGCGTCCGATGCTCCAGGTCGCCGAAATCCAGGATCCGACGGCGCTGTTTCAGCTTGTCGTAGACCTCTGCGAATTGCCGCACCAGCTTGACCATACCACGCACTGCATCGGCAGAGCCCTGCAAGTCCTCCAGAACCTTGCTGTTGGGATCGGTAAAATTGCGCATCATCCGCTCCAAGCCCTTTTTGCAGCCGTTCCGCACCGCCTTGATGCCGTCGATGAGTTCGGCATCGGTGCATTTCTTGGAAAAGCGCAACGTGCCGTAATCGATATTCCGCCGGGAAACCACCTCATCCCAGGTGGTACTTTCTCGCAGAAGCCGAAGCTGATTCACCGTATCCCGAAGGATCACCGCCGGTTTTTCCATCTCATCGGCGGCTGCCGCCAAATCAGCACACCGCTCCATAGCAGCGATCTGCAGCTCCAGGTAAGAGAACAGTTCATCCATCAAATACCGCTGCCAGACGGACTCACCATCCTCCGCCTCCACAGCATTTACACACCGATCCAGCCAGCCCTCCGGATCCAAATGGCACCGGGCGCTGTCATAAACCTTCAGCAATATTTCCGGCACCTGCCGGTCATCCCGACCGATGCCCTGGGTATCCACAAAGGCGCAAAACTCCGGATCCTCACCGGCGTGGTCATAGGCCACCTCCAAAACCTGCTCCATGGCGCTGTCCCGAAGCTGGCGGCACTCATTTTCATCCGCCACCCGGAAGTCCGCACTCAGATCCAGCCGGTAGGCAAACTGCCGCAAAATATCGCCGCAGAAGGCATGGACGGTGGAAATGGTAGTCATGTAAAGGCGCTGAAGCTGTTGCTGCAGGTGCCGATTTTCCGGCTCCTGGGCGATCCGCTCCGACAGCTTGGCAGCGATCTTGCCCCGCAGCTCTGAGGCGGCAGCCTTGGTATAAGTAATGATCAGAAATTCGTCGATATTGGCAGGGTCGTTGGGATCGGTCAGATAGCCCATGAGCCGATCCACCAAAACCTTGGTCTTACCGGAGCCGGCAGCCGCCGAAACCAACAGTTTACCGCCCCGGTTCTGCACCGCCTGGGCTTGCTGGGGTGTTAACTTCTCAGCCATGGGTATCCTCCTTTCCGATTTCTTCCCAAAATCTTTGGGCGGTCATGGTTTTGTAATTGCGTCGCCCTCCCACATTTTCCTTGTGGCACACAGCCCCGTAAGGACAGAAGGCGCAGGCGCTGTGACTGGAGCCACGGGTGTAGGGATTGGGATCCACCATACCGGAGGCGATCTCATCCACCATCTTCCCCAGTACATCAAAGACATACTTCCGAAGCGCTTTCATTTGGTCACGGTCTGCCAAATCGCCGGATAGCGTTCCATCCTTTTTCCGGGTGCAGCAAAGTCTTCCCATGCCCTCCTCCGGATCCATGGCCTTGAGCACCAGATCATCCAAAAGCAGCAGCCCCTTGCGCTTCCACAGCTTACGCCGCTCGGCGCCTTCATCCTCCTCAGCGCCGTCCAGGCTCACATAGGGCACACGAGCCGGAAAATACTGCACGCCGGCACCGATCCGTTTCTCACCCAGTACCTCCTGCCCCTCCTGCTGAAGGGCAAACAGGTACAAAAGCATCTGCAAACCCACGCCGTTAAATACGTCGCAGTAATCAAAATCCTTCTTACCGGTCTTGTAATCCACCACCCGGAAGAAGGTGGTATCCGCCACCTTGTAGGCATCCACCCGGTCCACAAAACCCCGGAGCTGAGCTTCCATGCCCTTGGCAGGGATCTGAATGGGTGCCATTTTTTCGTGCTTGCCGAAGCCCAGTTCAAAGTCCACCGGCGCAAATTCACCGGCGCTCAGCTCCTCCCACAGTTCCTGGACCACCAGGTCCAGTTCCTGCATATTCCGGCGGAAAAGGTATTCCACCCGTTGAGAATCCAGCTGCCCAAAATGCTCCTTGGCGTAGGTGTCGGAAAATCCCTTGGCAAGCGCCAGGGTATCCTCCAGGCTCACCTGATGGAAGCCGCCCCGGTTCATTACTTCACGGGCGGTATCCTCCAGCACCGCATGGACATAGGTGCCGAATTCCGCCGGGTCAACGGTGGCTTCCTTACGCTCCCTGGCACGCAGACCATACTTCATAAAATAGGAAAAACGGCACTCCGCCTGCCGGTCCACCTGGGAGGCAGACAAATTCAGCTTATCGCCGTACAAGGCACGGACGTTTTCATGGGCGATGGTGCCCAAAGTATAGTCCCTTCTGCGGCAAACCGCACCATATTCCTGGGAAACAGCCAATTCCCGGGCATACGCCTCTTCTCCGTATTGGGCAAGGAGCGCCGCCGCATCATAGGGATCCACCGGCAGCGCCTGGGAGGTCTGCACTTCGCCCCCAGCCAATTCCACCAGTCTGCGATACACATAAGAGGGCTGCGCTGTGGAGCATGATACGGTAATCGTCTGCTTTGCGCCGCAGAACACGCCGTAAACCTCCGCAAACTCCGCCTGAATGCCCTCCAATGCACCGCCGGTGAGGGGCACCTCCAATTTCCGAAGCACCGTCCGCTCCTGGTCTGTCAGCACCCCATCGGTGCCGCCGTAACCGGGCAGCGCACCTTCCGCCGCACCCAGCACAAACAAATGCTCCGAGCGCTGACAGCGCATTGCCGTCACCGGTCCAACGGTTACAGAATCCAGCACCGAGGGGATCGTACCCACATCGTACTGGCTGAGCAGCAGCATAAACAGCCGCTGGAATGCATCATTATCCCATTGGGTCTCGCCCAAAACATCATGAAGCTGCTCCAGCGCCGTCAGCAGGATCTCCCACAGCTGATTGAGGATCTGTGCGCTGCGGTTATCTCCATCCTCATCCAGCCGAAGCGCCAATTTATTCAAGCGAGCCGCAAGCTGGATATCCTCCAGGAAGGCATACAGCACCTTCACCTGCTGGCTGAGCTTAGTGCTCTCCCGGAAGCCCTGGGCAAGGCGCTCCAAGGGCGCCATAATGCGCACTCTCACTGCTTCCAGCTGCTCCAATCGCTGCCGGGTCACATCGTTCCACTCTACGCTGAGCCCCTCCGGGTGATTCACCCATTCCTGCTTCCAGCGGTTTCCGCTGATGCCCCATATGTAGGCGTAATTTTCCAAAAGGTCGCACTCATGCTGGGAAACCGGGGACATGGCAGAGCGCAGATACCGCACCATCGCCTTCTGCTCAAAACCGCCCAACGCCGCCTCCAGGGCAGTCAGCACCGTGGTGACGGCACTTTTACTGAGAATATCCTCTGTTCCGGACAAATACACCGGGATGCCCATCCGCCGAAACACCAACCCGATCACCGGGCGGTATGCGCCCATATCGGTGCACACCACGCTGATATCCCGATAACGGCAGCCGGACTGCACCAGCTCCAAAATATCTCGTGCCGCCTGTGCGCACTCCTGGTGGATGCTCTCGGCAGTGCGCAGGCGCAATCTGCCTTGCAGCGCGGGCTCGGGGCAGATCTTGCCCTGGAACAAAAGCTCACGCACCGGCTTCAAAACGCCGTCATCCCCCACTGTGCGGATCTTTACCTCCACACCGGCACGTCGGGCGAGCTTGATCAGCTCCGCTGCGGTGTCGCCTGCTTTTTCAAAGGCCATCGCCTTGCTACCCGGCGCATCACAGTTCAGACTCACCGTCACCTGCTCCGAGGTGCGGATAAAATGCTCCAAAATCGCCATATTCTGCCGGGTGAAATCCGGAAATCCGTCTATGTAAAAGATGTGTTTTTTTCCGAAATCCCCGGATTCCAGCAACTCAAGCACCCAATTCATCTGATCTCTGGGATCCCGCTTGCCTCGCTGGCACAGAGCATCATAGGCCTCCAGCAGCAGCGAAAGCTCCTCCAGCTTCTGTGCCAGAGCACCCTCTGTTTGCTGGGACGCCAGCATCAGATCCTTGGGGGAAATGCAGCAGCGCTTGAATTCGTCCACAGCATCCACAAGCTGGGTCAAAAATTCCGGTTTCGTTTCCAAAGCGGCATAGGCCTTCAGCCGCCCGTGAAGCTGACGGGCAGCGGCAGCCATCGCCACAACCCGTCCGCCGTTGTCCAGGCAGGGCATCAAGCCCCGCTGGGCATCCTCTGCCACGGGACGTGCCAGCCGGGTAAAGGAAAGCACCTGGGCATATCGGCTGGCGGTATCCCCGGCCTTTTGGCACAGCCGCCGCTCCATATCATGGCTGATCAGCTCCGGCACCAGCAGGATGCGGCCGCCTTTTTTCGCCGCCACATCCGCCGTTACCGCATCCAAGATCGCATCTGTATTCGCAGTCCAGTCCTTGCCAAGGATCAATTCCAGCATGGAAGACACCGCCTTTCTCTAATCTACGGCTATTTTACCACAGATAACGTCCCAAAAAAAGGGCATGATTCATCCTTTACGAAAAAAAATTTCCAATTTTCCAAGGCAGTCCAGGAAGAAGAATCGGACTTGGTAGCCATCCTGCCCGGTAAGACTGGCGCTGAGGCTGTCGGAGAACCCGGCACCGGCTGCCACATCCTCCACCCCCTGGGATGCGGCAGGCATGCAAAGCTTCGGAAACACCACGCACCACCAATTCTTCCCCTCACCGCTGCCAATGGTCACGCGCAGCGAGTCATAGACCCCAGCAGGCAGGGAAAACGTATCGTAGACCCGGGTGGGAAATGCCTCTTCATCCAGGGTCACCGCAGCCGTATCTTCCACACCCAACGCGGCCAACACCTCATTGGCAGTATCCTGCAGATCGTCCAGGGACTGGGCAAGGAGAATAAACGCATCCCTTTTATTTTCAGCGGTCGCCAGGATCTGCTCCATCTCCGCCAGCAGCGCATCCCGAACCTGCAGCTTTACCGCCTGATCCGCATCGCTGTCGGAATCCGCCACCACGTGCAAACGGATGATGTCATCTTTCAGCGTCTTCTTGTCCCGGATCACCGTACCGCCAAAGAACGCCCCGGCGATCAGCACCAATACCAAGATTTTTTTGATCAGTTTCCACATAAAAATCACCGTCCATACTGAATAACTCCAGTATGGACGGTACCATTCATCGCTGTCATTGCGAACCAGCCCGCAGGCTGATGTGGGAATCCCCTCATCCAGGAGATTCCCACGCCAGTGTGCGCACTGGCCCGGAATGACATAAATACTGAAAAAACACATCATCCACACTGAATAACCCCAGTATGGACGGTTTTCGGAAAAATTAAACAGGTTTGGCAATAAAAATCTGCGGATAGTTATCCTTGAGCATACCGCAGATCACCGCAGCGATCTCAAACTCCGACACGATGGCATACACCGCAGAGCCGGAACCACTCATCAAATAGCCCACGGCACCGTAATTATGGAACACGGACTTGATATAATTCAGCTCCAAATGCTCCTCGGTGACCAGCGGATCGAACACGTTGCAAAGATTCTGTGCGACCTTCAGCAGGTCCCCTGCCAAAAGGGCGCTTTCCATGGCCTTTTGATCCGGGCGCTGACCGATCACCGCATCGTCGATCTTGCGGTAAAGCTCCGGGGTAGAAACGGGAAACTCCGGCTTCACCACCACCATCACGCAGTCGGGCATGTCGGGCAGCTTGCGAAGCTTTTCGCCTCTGCCCTCGCACATCATAGTGCCGCCCACAACACAGAACGGCACGTCGCTGCCCACCTGGGCACCCAGCTCCGCCAGCGCCAGAATGGACAAAGGATTGCCGTAGTGGTTATTCAGCGCACGAAGCACCGCCGCCGCATCAGCGCTGCCGCCGCCAAGACCTGCCTCGCTGGGGATCCGCTTGGTGATGCGGATGGTCAAGCCATCGGGGTCTTTGTGCATGGCATCGCAGTAGATCTTGGCAGCTTTCCAGGCAAGATTCCGCTCATCACAGGGGATCCCCTCCTTGTCGCATTCCAGCGCCCAGGGCTTTCCGGTGCCCACATCGATCTCAACATCATCACGCAGAGAAATGGTCTGCATCACACTTTTCAGGTCATGATAACCGTCCGGGCGCTTGCCCAAAACATCCAAAGTCAGATTGACCTTGGCATATGCCGGTTCAAAAAGGGTGGTCATTTGATTTTCCGTCCTTCCAGATAGTATCTCTTCTCCCGGGCGTGACCCATGGAGAAGGTCTTACGGGGCAGCGCACCGCCGGAGATCACGCCCCGGAACAGCTGATGCTTCTCCATAGGCGGCAGCAGGAAGCCGATGGCATTATCCTTCTGCGCCAGCTGACGCACCTCGTCATCGCCGTGGATGTAGTCGATATCGCCGCCGTTTTCCGCCAAATAGGCATCCAAAAATTCCTGCAGCACCGCTACAGCCAGCTCGCCCTTTGCCTTATCCAAAGAGATCACACCGCTGCGCTCACCGATGACCCATTCCACCTGGAAGCCGCCCTCGGCGCAAACACCATCCAGCGCCGCCAGCAGCCTATCGCAATCCACGTTCTCCACGATCCGGTGGATGGGGGCAAACACCTGGGAATCATCGTGAATATTCTGCAGCTCTACCAGAGAGCACCGGGCAGGATGCTTGGACAGATCCACGCCGGGATCAGCAGCCTTCAGCGCCTCATAGCAGCTCTTGGCGGTGGCCAAGGAGTGATTGCCATCGCCCACAGCCAGCAGCACAGAGCCACCCAGATCGGCGTACTTATCCGCCACCGTTGCGCTGAAAGCGGCAAAACGGGCATCAAATTCCTTCGCAATCTGACCCTGAACCAACCAGCCACGGACACGTCCGCCCTGCTCCATCAGCTCAAAATCATACAGCACAGGCAGCGTATCCCGAATCGCCTGGATGGGCTCGATGAGCAGCTTCTCATCATCATCGCAGAGCATCAGCACATGGGGCAGCTCCACCGCCGCATCCTTACGCACCCGCTGACGGGGCGGGATCCGCTCCAAAACGGTCTTTTCCGTGGCACGGATATCGGACTTGGAACCCACATGATAATCATAGGCATCCAGATCCACAGCGCCCAGCAGACCGGGACGGACAGAACCGTCTGCCAAAGTCCGTTCAATATAAATATAGGAATCCGGATAGACTGCAAACACATCCGCCTGCAGATAGCGCTCCATGGCGGCATTGATCTGCGCCACCCGCTGTGCCTCGTCACCGGAGCCCAGCTCCGCCTCGGGCAGGATCATGTGCAGCGTGGAAGGCGCATCGCCTACCGTCTTACGAACCCGCTGCCAATAGGCAGGATCCGAGGTAAACTGATCGCAGGCGATCACCGCCCACTTTTCAAGCTCCGCCGCCTTGGGAAGCAAAATATCCGTGCTTTTGAAAACATTCATGGTTAAGCCCTCTCTTTATTTAGCTTTTTATCATTATATCGCAAAAGGGCATTTCCGTCAATGCGAAAGTATAGTTTCCGGAAAACCGGGCATTCTAACACCATCCAAACTCAGAAACGGAGGGTAAGCAAATGCTGGATATTTTGGCGCTGATCCTGTCGATCATCGGCTGCATTAACTGGGGTCTGATCGGTATTTTCCAATTCGACCTGGTGGCGTGGATCTTTGGCGGCCAGGATGCGGTCTTCAGCCGGATCATTTACACCATTGTGGGTCTTGCGGGTCTGTGGTGCATTTCCTTCTTGTTCCGCAAGAAGCGCTGCGGCTGCGATGAATAAGAAAAAGGAGCTGCCGAAGCAGCTCCTTTTGATCATTTGATACGTACGATACAGATGTAGTCCTGATCACCGATGGTGAAAGAGATCTTCACGCCATTCTTGGGGGATTTTGCCACAGCGGTGACGGTGGTGCCATCGATGGTAACACATTCCTCATCGGAGATGACCCAATCCACTTCCTGCAGCTTTCCGTCCGAATCCTCCAGGGTCAGCTTAAAGGTGCCACCCACATTCATGGATACGTCCGCGTTGAATTCGTCGCCATAGCGGGAAACTCTGCCGTTGATCTTCATCACATAGGACTTCGTGGTATCCAGGGGTGCCTCGAATTCGCAAACCACCTTGACCTTCCGCTTGGTGGCGTTGCCGCACTCGATGCTTATCACAGCCTCGCCCTTGCCAACAGCGGTAATGTTGCCCTCTGCGTCCACAGTCACAACAGACTCATCGCTGGAGGTGATGACTACCTCATCGGTGGTATCCGCAGGCTCGATGGTGTACTCCAGCTTAGCGGTGCCGTTGAGCTCGTTGATGGTCAGGGTGTTCACATCCAGCAGGATGTCGGTGCAGGGGATCTCCGGCACGGTGGGCTCCGTGGTAGGCTCCGTAGTAGGTTCTGTAGTGGGTTCGGTGGTAGGCACGGTGGTCTGACTGGTGGACGGTGCCGCACTGTCGCTGAAGAAGCTGAAATCAAAGTATTTCACAGCGATATAGCCTGCCACGGCGATGATCGCCAACAGCAGCAGGATCACAATAGCGATGAGCACGATGCTGGAGCCCTGCTCCTCTTCTTGCTCCTGCTCCTGCTCCTCTGGCTCCTGCTCGGTCTTCTTGGGCTCAGGGGTCTTCTTGGGAGCGGTGGGGACCTGGGCTCCCTTCATGCGCTTACGAACGTTGGACTTGGAAAATCTTCCGCCCTTAACGTATGTATAGGCCGGCTTATCGCCGTCAGCAACGGTGGTATCGGCAGATCTCTGGGTGCAGCCGCAGATGGGACACTGGGCAGCGGTTTCCGGATAAGCGGTACCGCAAATGTCACAAATGACCTTGTTCATACTAAACCTCCATTCCGGCATGTGGTCGCATGCCTGACTTTGTCCACATTATATCACCCTTTTTTCAAGAAAACAACCACCAAGAAGAAGAATTTACAAAAAATTATTGTAAACCTTTCGTAACCGACGGGAATTCTGTCGAATCGGGTGATCCCCCCGGAAAAATGACCAGCTATGGGATTTTTCCGAAATTATAGCAGAAACCAGTTGCAATTTCCGCCTTTTTCATTTATGATATAAGGAGTTAACATAAGGAGGCGATGGAATGTCAGAACCGAAGCTGATATCTCCCCTGTTGGACGGTTTTCTGATCGGCGAGCCCATCAGTGAGCATCACGGCGTGTGCTGCTACCCTGCCATGCGGGAAAATACCGACGAGCGCTATATTGTCAAGATCATCTCCATCCCTGCATCGCAGGTTCAGTTGGATGCGCTGCTTCTGTCCGGCGCCTACAGCTCTCAGGAGGAAGCCCGTGCTTACTTTGAAGAGCTGGCGCAAGGCGTTGCCGCTGAGGTCAAGGTGCTGGAAAAGCTGCATATGCTGGAGGGCTTTATGCCCTACACCGCCCATCAGACCGTTCCCATGGAAGAGGGTGTGGGCTACCAGGTCTATTTGGTCAGTCCCTACAAGCGGTCGCTGGAGCGGCAGTTCACCCTGGAGCCGCTGACCCATTTGGCAGCGGTGAATTTGGGTCTGGATCTTTGCGCAGCCCTGGCTGCCTGCCGTCGGGCAGGTTTCCTGTACCTGGATCTGAAGCCGGGAAATATCTTCATCTCCGAAAACAAGGGCAACAGCATCGGCGATTTGGGCTTTATGTCCATGTCCTCGCTGAAGTACGCCTCCCTTCCGGATAAGTACCGCAGCCGCTATACCGCGCCCGAGGTGTCCGACGCCTTTGCGCCCCTCAGCGATACCATGGATATTTATGCGCTGGGTCTGGTGCTGTATCAGGTTTATAACAACGGTCAGCTCCCCTTTGAGGGGGATGCGCCCACCGAGCCGCTGGCTCCGCCCATGTATGCCGACTACGAGATGGCAGAGATCATTCTGAAGGCATGCAGCCTGGATCCGGCTGAGCGCTGGCAGGATCCGGTCCAGATGGGTCAGGCCTTGGTCAGCTATATGCAGCGCAACGATGTCAATGCCGTGCCCATCGTTCCCCCTCCCGTGGTGATCCCGGAGCCGGAGGAGGATGTGGAAGCAGCGGAGGATTTCCTCTCCGAGGATGAGAATGAGGCCGCCATGGCTGCTCTGCTGGAGGAGCTGGCGGAAGAGAGCGAACCGGTGGAGGTGCCGCCCGAGGAGGATCTGTCCTTCATGGAGGCGGAGGATGAAACCGTCCCCACCGAGGAGAGCGCCGCAGACCTGGAAGACGCACCGGTCACCGAAGAGGTGGCGGAAATGCTGGCGCAGGTGGACGAGCTGGTGGCGCATGAGCTGCCGGAGCCTCCTGTGGCACCGGAGCCCATCGAGATCCCCTTCCCCGCGCCTATCGTAACGGAAGCTGAAGAAGCGCCCGTGACGGACGAGGAGGTCCCCGCGGAAGCTGCGGAGGAATCGGAGGCTGAGCAAGCCGAAGCATCCGCTGAGGAAGCCCCCGCCCCGGAGGCGGAGCAAGCTGAGGAAGAGGAATTGACCGTTGTGGGCACCCCCTCCGATCAGCGGTACTCTCCCAAGCCGGAGCAGCGCTTCAATCCCAAGCCCCTGATCATCATTTTGATCATCCTGGCGCTTTTGGCAGGTTCCTGCGCCGCCGGTTACTACTATTATAAGAACATTTACCTGCAGTCCATCGATACCCTGCAGATTACCGGTTCTGTTGACGAGCTGATGGTTTCCGTGGTGACCGAAGCAGACGAAATGCTGCTGACCGTCATCTGCACCGACACCTACGGCAACACCCGCAAGACCGCTGTCATCGGCGGCAAGGCGGTATTCTCCGAGCTGAATCCCAGTACCCAGTATAAGATCTCTGTGGAGATCTCCGGATTCCATAAGCTCACCGGCAACACCACCGGCAACTTTGTCACCGGAATGGAAACCAAGGTGCTGGGCTTCTACGCCGTCATGGGTCCCGAGGATGGCTCCGTGGCGCTGAACTTCAACACCAGCGGTCCCACCACCGATGACTGGACCATCACCTATACCGACGGCAAGACCACCAGCTCCATGGACTTCACCGGCAACGCCGTAACCGTCACCGGCTTGAAGGTTGGTGTCAAGTATCACTTCACCCTGTCCTCCAAGGAAGAGCTGTATCTCACCGGCACCACCGAGCTGGACTATATCGCCCAGCAGCTGGTGGTGGCCCAGGCGCTGACCATCGATTCCTGTGGCGGCGGTAAGCTCCACGCAGTATGGACGCTGCTCGAGGGTATGAGCACCGACAGTTGGACAGTCCGCTGCTTCAACGATGCCGGTTATGACGAAACCGTGGTCACGGACGTTATGGAAGTGACCTTTGAAAACCTGGATCATGCCACCGGCTACACCATCACGGTCATGGCCGCGGGTATGAACCAGCTGGCTACCGCCTCTGTCACCGCCACCCCGGTGACCATCCCCCAGATCAACACCGATGTTAAGACCTCCGGTATTGACGTATCCTGGGAATGTGAAGGTACCGTTCCCCAGGAAGGCTGGGTGGTGAGCTACACCATCAACGGCAGCACGCCTCAGATCATCACCTGCACCGAAACCACCGCCACACTGAACTACTACCCCGGCTGTCAGTATCAGATCGAGGTTCGTCCCCAGGATGATGTGACCTATTTCAGCTCCCCCGTCAGCTTCGATACCCCCAAGGCTGAGCCCTTCGATGCCCACTGGATCCAGGCCGACGAGCTGAAATTCTCCATGGTTCTGACCCCCGATGAGAAGAATTGGGACAAGTGGGATCTGGATGACGATTCCTACCGTACCACCTTCCAGCCCGGTGAAAAGGCATCCTTCCTGGTGGAGGTCCTTGCCGACCGCAATTACATCCAGGAGGACATGGTCATCGACTATATCGTCTGGGATGAAAACGGCATTCCCGTGAGCAAGGCGACCCAGTACGACAAATGGGTGGACATGTGGGATTGGATCTATGGCGAGTTTGATATCCCCAGCCTGCCTACCCAGGCCGGTACATATGTGATGGAAGTGTATTTCAACGATATGCTGGCAGGAACCCAGGAATTTACCATTAATGCCCCCGCAACCCAGGAAGCCGTCGATTGACGGCTTCCTTTTTTCGTGGTATAATCCACAAAGGAGGCGATAAATATGATCAATATGCTGTATCAAGAACTGTCTGCACTGCCCCAAATCGAGGCGATCGCCCTGGGCGGTTCCCGTGCAGGGGCGCACTTCGACGAAAAATCCGATTACGACGTGTACCTCTACTGCACAGCCCCCGTTCCGGAGGACATCCGCCGGGAGATCCTCAGTAAATACTGTTCCTATATGGAGATCGGCAACCATTTTTGGGAATACGAAGATAACTGTGTGCTGAATAACGGCATCGATATCGACATTCTTTATCGGGATCTGGATGATTTTGCCGCCGGTGTCGCCCGGGTGGTGGAGGAATTCCACCCCTGCAACGGCTATACTACCTGCATGTGGCACAACCTGCTCACCTGCAAGATCATCTGCGACAAGACCGGTCGCCTTACTGCTGCAAAGGGGCGTTTTACCGTACCGTATCCCGACCAATTACGCAGCAATATCATCGGGCAAAACCGCCGGCTTTTGCACACCGCCATGCCTGCCTACCGTCTGCAGATCACCAAGGCTGCCAACCGGGGCGACATCGTCAGCATCAGCCACCGCACCGCCGCCTTTATGGAATCCTATTTTGACATTCTTTTCGCACTGAACCGCATGACCCACCCCGGCGAAAAGCGGCTGATCCCGCTGTGCCTGGAGCACTGCCCCATCCTGCCTGCGAATTTTGAAGAAAATCTGCAGATCCTCTTCTCCCAGCTTTATGGCGATCCTGCCGTCACCACCGACAATTTGGATCGAATTATCGCCGAATTGGAAAAAATATTGTAAAATGTCTTTTTGGGGCTTGCATTTTTCCACCAGCGGTGGTATAATCCCCCTAGCTACTGATTTTGGAGGCTCATTTTCCATGACCAACATCACCTGCGCCGCACAGTTTTACTTTAGCTACTATTACTTTTTTAGCCACAAAAAGTAATAGCGATTTGTGCTGCACAGATTTTCAGAGCTTAGAATGTATTTCCAAGCGCCGCACGGATCGACCGTGCGGCGCTATTTTTGTTAGGAGATGTTTACTATGATCGCAATCCTCAAGCACAACACGACCCCCGAACAAACCCAACATCTGATCGACTGGCTTCGCCGGATGAATCTGGATGTGCATATGTCCGAAGGTCAGGAAGTCACCGTCCTGGGTCTCATCGGCGATACCAGCCGTGTGGATATGGAGCTGCTCAGCAGCCTGGAAATGGTGGAAACCGTCAAGCGGGTGTCCGAGCCCTTTAAGCAGGCCAACCGGAAGTTCCACCCCAACGACACCGTCATTCAGGTGGGCGACGTGAAGATCGGCGGCGGAAATTTCGCCGTGATGGCAGGCCCCTGCAGCGTAGAATCTGAGGAGCAGATCATCGAAGTGGCAAAGGCCGTCAAGGCCGCCGGTGCCAACATTCTCCGTGGCGGTGCTTTTAAGCCCCGCACCTCCCCTTACGCCTTCCAGGGTATGAAGGGCGCAGGCATTGAGCTTCTGCTGAAGGCCCGTGAGGAGACCGGTCTTCCCATCGTCACCGAGATCATGAACATCAGCACCCTGGATCTGTTCGCTGATGTGGACATCATCCAGGTGGGTGCCCGGAATATGCAGAATTTCGACCTGCTCAAGGAGCTGGGCAAGACCAACAAGCCAATTTTGCTGAAGCGTGGTCTTGCCAATACCCTCCAGGAGCTGCTCATGAGCGCCGAGTATATTATGAGCGAGGGCAACGAAAATGTCATGCTCTGCGAGCGCGGCATCCGTACATTTGAAACCTACACCCGCAACACCTTGGATCTGTCCGCCGTGTCGGTGCTCCACGAGCTGAGCCACCTGCCGGTGATCGTGGATCCCAGCCATGCCACGGGCAAGGCCAAGCTGGTGCCTCCCATGGCCATCGCCGCCACCGCTGCCGGTGCCGACGGTTTGATCATTGAGGTCCACAACGATCCTGCTCACGCCCTTTGCGACGGTGCCCAGTCCTTGACCCCCGCACAGTTTGAAGAACTGAACGGACGCATCGGCAAGATTCGGGAGGCGATCATATGACCGTCGGAATCCTGGGGCTTGGTCTGATCGGCGGCTCCCTGGCACGTGCCTACGCCTTGGAGGGTCACCGGGTCCTGTGCAGCGTGCGCAACGAATCCATGCTGTCCTTTGCCATGCTGGCAGGTGCGGTAGAAGCCCCTCTTACCCCGGAAAATATGGCAGAATGCGACTTGATCCTGCTGGCGATTTACCCGGAGGGCTCTGCCGCATGGCTGGAGCAAAATGCCCCCTACATCCGCAAGGATGCCCTGGTCATCGACTGCTGCGGCGTTAAGAAAGAGATCTGCAGCCGTTGCTTCCCGGTGGCAAAGGAATACGGTTTTACCTTCATGGGCGGTCACCCCATGGCAGGCACTCAATTCTCCGGCTTTAAGTACAGCCGTGCCAACCTCTTTGAGGGCGCACCCATGGTGCTGGTCCCCGACCGTTTTGACGATCCCGATTTGCTGGACTGGGCGATCAAGTCCCTTGCCCCCTGCCATTTTGGCTCTTTTTCTGTCACCACCGCCGAGGAACACGACAGAATGATCGCATTCACCTCCCAAATGCCCCACATCATCAGCAACGCCTTTATCAAATCCCCCACGGCGCTGTCCCACAAGGGCTTCTCTGCCGGAAGTTATAAGGATCTGACCCGGGTGGCATGGCTGAATGCGCCTATGTGGGCGGAGCTGTTTTTGGATAACAAGGAAAACACCCTGGCTGAGCTGGACATTCTCATCGCCAGCCTGACACAGTACCGTGATGCCATCGCTCAGGAAGACTTAGCCCAGTTGACTGCGCTTCTGGAGGAAGGCAAACGCCGCAAGGAAGAGGTAGACGGATGAAAACCATCGAAGTTGCCGCATCGAAGACCTACCAAGTTCATATCGGAAGCGGTCTGCTCAGCACCCTTGGTCAGCAGGTAAAAGCTGTCTGCAAGGCCACCAAAGTCGCCCTTGTCAGCGATTCCAATGTGTACCCGCTCCACGGCAAAGCCGCCAAGAAAAGCCTGCAAAACACAGAACTTGACGTGGTAGAATTCGTAATTTCCGCCGGTGAGGAAAGCAAAAACGGCACAACTTACCTGCAGTTAATGAACTTTTTGGCAGAAAACAAGCTGACCCGTTCCGACTGTCTTATCGCTCTCGGCGGCGGCGTTGTAGGCGATCTCACCGGCTTTGCCGCAGCCACTTATTTGCGTGGCATCTGCTATGTGCAGGTACCCACTACCCTGCTGGCTGCGGTGGATTCCTCCGTGGGCGGCAAGACCGCCATCGACCTGGAGGCAGGAAAAAACCTATGCGGCGCTTTTTGGCAGCCCAGCCTGGTGCTGTGTGATACCGACACGCTGAACACCCTCCCGGAAAACATTTTCCGGGACGGCTGCGCCGAGGTGATCAAGTACGGTGTGCTGTACGATCCGGAGCTTTTCGCCCATTTGGCCGAAAAGGGTCTTGCCTTTGACCGGGAAGCCGTCATCGCCCGTTGTGTGGAACTGAAGCGCAACGTGGTCATGGAGGACGAATTCGACACCGGCGCCCGGATGAAGTTAAACCTGGGTCACACCATCGGTCATGCCGTTGAAGCAAAGAGCAATTTCACCCTTTCCCACGGTCAAGCTGTGGCCATCGGAATGGCCATCGTCGCCCGGGCATCCCATTGTCTCTGCACCGACGAGATCATCACCACCATCCGCAAGTTTGGCTTACCCACCGCAACTGATTTCACTGCGCAAACCCTTTGCGATGTGGCACTGTCCGACAAAAAGCGCTTCGGCGGCACCATCAATCTGATCATTCCCATCTCCATTGGCGATTGCCAGATCCGCAAGCTGCCAGTGGAGGAGCTGAAATCCTTTATAGAAGCTGGTCTTTGATATGGAAATTACCATCACCCCCGGGAAATTATCCGGATCTGTCACCGCGATCCCATCCAAATCCCAGGCACACCGCCTGCTGATCTGCGCCGCATTTGCCGACGCAGACACCGAATTGATCTGCCCCGCAACCAACCGGGATATTGAAGCCACCGCAGACTGCCTGCGTGCATTGGGCGCTGAGATCCTCCGTACGGAACCCGGCTATCACATTACACCAATATCCACTTTGCCTCAAACCGCCGTGCTCAATTGCTGCGAAAGCGGCTCAACCCTGCGGTTCATGCTGCCCATCGTAGGTGCCCTTGGTGTGGATGCCACATTCTTAATGGAGGGCCGGCTCCCCCATCGCCCCCTATCTCCCCTTTGGGAGGAGATGGAGCGCATGGGCTGCCGTCTGAGCCGTCCCACCGAAAGCACCCTGCGTTGCACCGGACAGCTGAAAAGCGGCGAATACGCCATCAGCGGCGGTGTTTCCAGTCAGTTTATTACCGGTCTGCTCTACGCAGCGTCCTTGATGAAAGGCGACAGCAAGATCAAGATCATCGGCAAGCTGGAATCCAAGCCCTATGTGACCATGACCCAGCGGGCCATGTCCCTGTTCGGCATTGATACCACGGATTTTGCGGTTAAGGGTTCTCAAACCTACCACACCCCGGGACAGTTGAACGTTGAAGGCGATTGGAGCAACGGTGCCTTTTGGCTAGCAGCCAAAGCTCTGGGTTGTCCCCTCCTCGTGGACAATCTTGACACCGACTCCCCCCAGGGCGATCGTGCGGCGGCTGATCTGATCCCCCGCCTCCGCCAGGAAAATTGCACCATCGATGCTGTGGATATTCCCGATTTGGTGCCTATCATGGCAGTGGTTGCTGCCGCATCTCACGGCGCTGAATTCAAGAATATCCAGCGGTTGCGCCTGAAAGAAACGGATCGGGTTGCAACAGTTTGCGCTATGTTGCACGCCCTGGGTGCAGCAACCCGTGCAACCGATGATACCCTCACCGTATTCCCCGGAGCGCTCCACGGCGGCACCGTAGACTCCGCCAACGACCATCGCATCGCCATGTCTGCCGCCATCGCTGCCACCGTCGCCTCGTCTTCGGTGACTGTATTGCAGGCAGAAAGTGTGAATAAATCCTATCCCGGTTTTTGGGAAGAATACCACCGTTTAGGAGGTAAATATGAGTAAAACATTCGGCGAAACTTTGCGTTTATCCATTTTCGGAGAATCCCACGGCCCTGCCATCGGCATGGTTTTGGAAGGAATCCCCGCCGGTCTTCCCGTTGATACCGATGCTCTGCAGGCCTTTATGAAGCGCCGCGCACCGGGACAGACCCCCTGGTCTACTCCCCGGAAAGAGGCAGACATTCCGGAATTCCAATCCGGCATTGTGGACGGCGTTACCACCGGCGCACCCATCACCGCCATTATTCGCAATACCAACACCCGTTCCGGTGACTACGAAAATCTCAAGACCTGTCCCCGTCCCGGTCATGCGGATTACGCCGCTCAGATGAAGTACGGCGGTCACCAGGACGTAGCCGGCGGCGGTCGTTTCTCCGGCCGCTTGACAGCCCCCATGTGCATCGCCGGTGGACTCTGCAAGCAATGGCTGGAGGCAATGGGCATTCGCATCGGCGCCCACATTCAAAGCATTGCCCATCTTTGCGACGATAGTTTTGATCCTGTGAATCCGGATCTGAACGCCATCGCACCTGGCTTCCCGGTAATCAATGAGACCGCCGGGGATGCCATGAAGACGCATATCCTGGAGACCCATACCCGTGGCGACAGCGTCGGCGGTGTGGTTCAATGCGCTGTCACCGGTGTACCCGCCGGTCTTGGCGGTCCTTTGTTTGAGGGCGTCGAGGGACAGATGGCGCAGATCCTTTACAGCATCCCCGCTGTAAAGACCCTTTCCTTTGGCGAGATCCTGCCCTACGGCAGTCAAAATAACGACCCGTTCACTGTGGAAAACGGCAAGATCTCCACCCTTTCCAATCACGCCGGTGGCATTTTGGGCGGCATCACCGACGGTATGCCCTTGATCTTCACCGTGGGCTTCAAGCCCACGCCCTCTATCGCCATGCCCCAGCAGACGGTAAATCTGGTCACCAACCAGGTCACCACCCTGCAGATCAAGGGTCGCCACGACCCCTGCATCGTGCCCCGTGCGGTGCCGGTGGTGGAGGCAGCAGCCGCTATTGCCGTGTACGATCTGATCCTTTCCGGGAGGAATTAATATGGAAATCTCCGAAATTCGCAATAAAATCGACCTAATCGACAGCCAGCTTGTTACGCTTTTTGCCCAACGCATGGAGCTGTCCACCCAGGTGGCAGCCTATAAGCGTGAAAACAATCTGCCCATTCTGGTGCCCGCAAGAGAGCGGGAGATCCTGGCTAAGGTCGCAGAGCAGGCCGGTCCCGAGATGGGCGGTTATGCGAGAGTTTTGTACTCCCTGCTGTTCGAGTTGAGCCGTGGTTATCAGAGCAAATGCAATCTGACCCACACCCAGCTCCATGATCAGATCCTCGCTGCCATCGACTCCACCCCCAAGCTTTTCCCCCAGGCACCTATGGTCGCCTGCCAGGGTGTGGAGGGCGCATACTCACAAATCGCCTGTGAAAAGATCTTCAAAAGCCCATTTATCATGTATTTCAAGAACTTTGATGGCGTTTTTACTGCCATCGAAAAGGGTCTGTGCCAGTACGGTATCCTCCCCATCGAAAACTCCACCGCCGGCTCAGTGAATAAGGTCTACGACCTGATGATCAAGCACAATTTCTCCATCGTCCGCACCTTCCGCATGAAGGTGGACCACAATTTACTGGCAAACCGCGGCGCAAAGCTTTCGGATATCAAAGAAATCTACTCCCACGAGCAGGCAATCAGCCAGTCCAGCGGCTTTTTGAGCACCCTCACCGGCGTGAAGATCATCCCCGTTGAAAATACCGCCGTGGCAGCCAAAATGGTCGCCGAATCCGGTCGCATGGACTGTGCGGCACTGAGCAGCCGTGGCTGTGCGGAGCTGTACGGTCTGACCTGCCTTGCGCCGTCGGTGCAGGACAAGGGCAATAACCACACCCGTTTCATCTGCATCAGCAAAGATCTTGAGGTCTATCCCGGCTCCGACAAGACCAGCATCATGATGGTGCTGCCCCACCGCCCCGGCTCTTTGTACCGGGTGCTGGCACGGCTTTACACCCTGGGCATCAACGTGACCAAGCTGGAATCCCGTCCCATCCCCGACCGGGAATTTGAATTCATGTTCTATTTTGACCTGGAAACCTCCATCTACTCCGAAGAATTTGTGCAGCTCATGTGCGAGCTGGATGATCTGTGCGAGGAATTCAAGTATCTGGGCAGCTACAGCGAGGTCGTGTGATGAAGTGCGGATTGCTTGGCGAAAAACTGGGTCACAGCTACTCCCCCCAGATTCATAATGCGCTGTCGGACTATGCCTACAGCCTTTTTGAAGTGGAAAAGCAGGATTTGGAAAATTTCCTAGTAAACGGAGATTTTACTGGAATTAACGTAACAATTCCCTATAAAAAGTCCGTAATTCCCTATTTATCCGAACTTTCTCCCATCGCTGCCAAGATTGGCTCCGTGAACACAATTGTGCGCAAAGCAGACGGTCGACTGATCGGTCACAACACCGACTACTTCGGCTTCAAGACTATGGTGAAGCGCAGCGGCATCCTCGTCGCAGACAAAAAAGCCTTGGTCTTAGGCAGCGGCGGCGCATCCAATACGGCGGTTGCAGTGCTGGAGGAGCTTGGCGCAGAGGTGGTGGTCATTTCCCGTACCGGCGAGAATAACTATAGTAATCTCCATCTGCATCGGGATGCTGCCATCGTAGTCAATACGACCCCGGTAGGTATGTATCCAAATGTGGGGATTTCCCCGGTAGATCTGGATGTTTTTTCCCACTTGGAGGGTGTCTTAGACATCATTTTCAACCCCGCCCGGACGCAGCTTCTTCTGGATGCGGAAAAACGGAATATCCCAACCATGAACGGCCTGCTGATGCTGGTTGCCCAGGCGAAAGAAAGTGCCGAATGGTTTACCGGTCACCCCATTAACGACGACCTGATCGATTCCATTTATGCCAATCTGCAAGCCAAAATGGAAAATATCGTGCTGATTGGCATGCCCGGATGCGGAAAATCCACCATCGGCAAGCTGTTGGCAAAGACGCTGGATCGTCCATTTGTGGATGCGGACAAGAAAATCGAAGAAGCTGCCAGCATGGATATTCCCAGCATTTTCGCCTCCTTCGGCGAAAACCGGTTTCGTGAGATCGAAACGGAAGTTCTGCGAGAATTGGGTAAGCTCTCCGGTCAGGTGATCGCCACCGGCGGCGGCTGTGTTACGAGGGATGAAAACTACGCCCCCCTGCGCCAAAACAGCAGGATCATCTGGCTGCAGCGGGACATCAACGCCCTTCCCACCGATGGTCGTCCCCTATCCCAGGCCAACCGGCTGTCGGATCTTTATACCCAAAGAAAGCCGTTGTATGAAGCCTTTGCGGATCTTATCATCGACAACAACGGCAACGCTGAGAAAACCCTCAAGCAAATCCTATCCAAACTGGAGGAAGTGGAATGAAAATTCTTGTGATCAACGGACCGAATATCAATATGCTTGGCATTCGTGAGCCTGAAATATACGGAAACCAGAATTATAATACACTCCTTGCTGATATTGAGAACTGGGCAAAAGAACTGGGCTGTGAGACTGAATGCTTTCAATCTAACCACGAAGGTGCAATCGTTGATAAAATTCAACAGGCTTATGGCATTTTTGATGGGATTGTAATCAATCCTGCAGCATATACTCATACAAGCATTGCAATTCTAGATGCACTTAAATCCGTCGGTATTCCTACCGTGGAGGTCCATATTTCTGATGTGACAAAACGTGAGGACTTTCGTCAGGTTTCCTATGCAGGTATGGCGTGTGAGGAACATGTCATAGGCAAGGGTTTGGATGGATATTATCTTGCTATGAAATATCTTGTTGCAAAAAGGAATAATTCAAAAAAATAGACACATTGTATATAATTGTTTATTATATTGACTA
>JAZNRS010000044.1:0-2740 GCA_045590815.1 Faecousia sp. | reverse complement strand
AACTCCTTGGCTCACAGAACGACATGGCTACGATCCGACTTGGGAGGGTCAAGACCCTCCCCTACAAGGAAAACTGAACCGTAGGGGCGGGTCTTGACCCGCCCTTATATTTTTGCGCCTAACGGCGACGGGCGGCAGGTTGCCGCCCCTACGACGCGCCTAACGGCGAAGGGAGGGTCAAGACCCTCCCCTACAAAGAAATATCGTAGGGGCGGATGCCCACATCCGCCCGCGGGCGGGTCGATGCCCCGCCCCTACAAGGTTTTGGGCGGCGGATTGCCGTCCCTACGATGCGCTTGCGGCGAAGGGAGGGTCAAGACCCTCCCCTACAGGGAAAACTAAATCGTAGGGGCGGGTCTTGACCCGCCCTTGTATTTATGCTGTTGCAAAACAAACAAGGCGTGCCGAAGCACGCCTTGTTTTTATTCCTGTTTGGGCTTGCGCTTATGGTAATTGCGCCGCCGGTGATGGTTGGGCTTTTTGGGCTTGTCCGTCTGCTCGACCTCAGCCTTGGGGGCTTCCTGCTTGGGTTGCTCGGGCTTGGGCTTACGGTTGCGGTTACGGTTGCGGCGGTTGCCGGACTTTTGCTCCTCCGCAGGAGCCTCCACCGGCTCGTCCACCACCGCTTCCTCCCGGTAGCGGAACTTGATGGGATCCAAAAATGCCGCTTCCTCCGCAGGCTTTTCCTTCTTGACCCGCTTGCCGGAGCCGGAAATAGGCGCCAGGTCGGCAGGAATGGGGGGATCGTTCTTCTTCGCTTTGCCGTTGCGCAAAATGGCGATGTCCTCATTGGAAAACACATGGATGGTGTCCGGTGCGTCCTCCATGCGGACCTTCACACTCTGGCGCAGGAGGTTCACCTCCACCACGGTGCCGCGACCCTCGGGGGTGTCCACGAAGGATTCGTCCTTGGGGCTGCGGCGGAGCAGATCCTCATAGGCATCCTGCTCGTACTTGAGGCAGCACATGAGGCGGCCGCAGGTGCCGGAAATTTTGGTGGGGTTCAGACTCAGATTCTGGGTCTTTGCCATCTTGATGGACACCGGCTGGAAATCATCCAAAAAGCTGGCGCAGCAGAAGGGTCTGCCGCAGATGCCCAGACCGCCCACCATCTTCGCCTTGTCCCGGACGCCGATCTGCCGCAGCTCGATGCGGGTGTGGAACACGGAGGCAAGGCTCTTCACCAGCTCCCGGAAGTCCACCCGCTCGTCAGCGGTGAAGAAAAACAGAATCTTGCTGCTGTCGAAGGCGCACTCCACCGACACCAGCTGCATATCCAGCTGCAGTTCAGCGATCTTTTGCAGGCAAATTTCGTGGGCTTTTCTTTCCTTGGCACGGTTTTCTTCCACGATCTTTTCATCCTGGGCGGTGGCGATGCGCAGCACACTGCGCAGGGGCGACACCACATCCTTGGCGGAAATCACATGATTCCCGGCGGTGCAGGTGCCATATTCCGGACCACGGGCGGTGTCGATGATCACATGGGCACCGGCCTGCAGGCTCAGTCCCGCAGGATCAAAAAAGTAAACCTTCTGCCCCGGGCGGAACTGAATGTCCACGACCTCAGCGGTTTCCGGAGCGGTTTTGATCTCTTCCATTTCGAATCTCCTTATCGTAAAGCCCATTGCAGGTATCCGCACACCGCGGCGCAGGAAACGTTGCTTTGGGCATATTCTATACATTTTTGCAGCTGGCGGATGGCAGCCATCAGATCAGCAGAGCTGCGCTCAGATGCCAGTGTCCGGGCGTTTTTGGAAAGGGCAGCGCCGCCGGCTTTGCAGGCCAGCGCCTCCTCCAGCAGCATCACCCACGCCTGCAGCTCCGGGACCAATTGATCCCGCTTCCATTTTTCCATGCTCACCAGCAGCCGGGTCAAAGCCAGGGCATCGCCCTTGGCAAAGCTGTCGGCAAAATCCGCCGTCTGCTGACGTTCTTCGCCGCTGCCGTCCAGCATGGAGATCGCCTGCCCCAAAAATCCGCCGCTGCGGCTGATGGCAGCCTGGATGGCATCGGCTTCGGCGTCGGGGAATTTCCGGCGAAGCGCGCTGTGCAGCTCCTCATTTCCAAGAGGACGCAGCTCCAGCTCCACGCAACGGGAACGCACTGTGGGGAGCATGGCTTCGGCATTGTCCGTAAGCAGCAGGAACACGCCGTAGCTGGGAGGCTCCTCCAAAATTTTCAGCAGCGCATTCTGACCGGGGATCGCCATATCCTGCCCCCGGGGGAACAGGTACACCTTCCGATCCGCCTCGTTGGGCTGGACGTAAATGTCCGCCCGGGCTTGCCGGATCAGATCCACGGGAACGGTCTTTTTCTCCGGGTCGTCGATGGTGATGAAGTCCGGATGGGTGCCGTTGAACACCTTACGGCAGCCGTCACAGCAGCCGCAGGGGGCATCCGCCCCGGTGCAGATCAGTGCCGCCGCCAGAAGCTTCGCCAGGGTGTGCTTTCCAGAACCGGCCGGACCGCTGATCAGATAGAAATGGGACGCACGGCCACGGCTCAGAGCATGGCGCAGATTGTCTTTCAAGCGCTGGTTGCCCAGCAGGCTCTCAAAGCCCATGGCGTTCCCTCCTGTTCCGAAAATAGTATTATAACATATTTGTCAATGATTCGCTAGATTGCTACGAACAATTTCGTAGGGGCCGATGCCCACATCGGCCCACTGTCAATTCGCTGTATAATAGGGCCGATGTGGGCATAAGTCGGATCGTAGCCATGTCGTTCTGTGAGCCAAGGA
>JAZNRS010000043.1:0-30658 GCA_045590815.1 Faecousia sp. | reverse complement strand
AAACAATCCCTCAGTCAAAAATCGGTTCCGAAGAGCCGATTTTCGACAGCTCCCTTTGCACAAGGGAGCCTTTGCGCCGCAAGCGGCGCTCTGCGGCTTACAGCCGCAGACGGCAAGGGCATGCCCTTGCCCTACGATGGGGTTACTAATATAAACAATCATTTTCATTACTCCTCAAAAAAACGGAGTCCGTTGCGGTGGCAACGCACTCCGTTGTATGTCAGATCAAGTCGCCCCAGCCGGGTTCGTCCTCAATGGGAGGCGGCAGACTGCCACCGTCCGTGGGGTCTTCGGGTTGGGACGGAATAGGGATGGGGAAGGTCTGCTCCTCGGTGGGCTCGGTGGAATCCTCCTCAGGGGAGGTGGTGGGCTCGGGAGCGGTGGTGGGCTCGGGAGCGGTGGTGGGCTCATTCTCCTCTGTGGGCGACTGCTCCGGTGCCGTGGTAGGATCCGTGGGGGCGGCGGATGCGGTGGTGTTGGGAACTGTTGTGGTTTCGCCGGTGTCGCTCTGCTTGCCGCAGGCGCACAGCATCAGCACACACAGCGCAATAACCAATATAATCGATGCGTATTTCATACAATAACCTCCTTTTTCTCCATTATATCACAAAAGGAAGACGTTTTCAACGAAAAACTTCCATCGCACCGATCAGCGGCAGGATCTCCTCCCGGAGGGCATCCCGTCCGTAGGCATCCAGAAAACGATCCCGGAACCGGTTCGTCTTCAGGTTGAATTCCAGCGACCAGACGCCCCAAAACACATCAATGTGCCGATCTCCAACACCGCCGCTTCCCACGTCGATGAAGCCGGCGAAACGCCAATCGTCCATCAAAATATTGGGCAGGCAGTAATCTCCGTGGAGCAGAACCTCCGGTTGCAGCAAGCTGCTTCGTTCCTGGATCATATTCCAGGCGGCATCTGCGGTGGCATAGCCCCAGTTGTCGGGGAAATGGGTCCGGTCATAATTGCCGGAAAGATAATTTTCCCGTGCCTGGGTCAACGCCAGCGCATTTCTGTTTTCCACCGGACAGCCGGTGAAATCCATGCTGTGGAGCATTCTGAGAAGCTCGGCGGTTTTGTCGCACAGCCGCTCCGGCTGCGTCAAATATTCCGGGTGCAGGCAGTCCGCACCGGGGATCTTCCGGGTCAGCAGCCAATCGGAATCGCTACTTTCATATGCCAAAACCTCCGCAGACAGCCCCTTTTGGTGAAAAAAAGCCGTCAAAGCCGCCTCTTCAGCCAAGGTGCCCCTGGGTGCGGTCTTCAGAAACAAGCCGTCCCCATGGGGTATATACAGCACCTGCGCCTCCGGCGAACAGCTGCTGTCAAACACCGGCACGCCTGCAAGAAGAGGATGAAATTGCTCCGGGATCCGGTCGAGTGCCGGGGTGATGGGCTTCAGTTCCACAAGGCATACCCCTTAATAATGATACTTTTTCTTTTTGGCAATGAGGAATATCACAGAAAACAGCACAGCGATGATCTCTGCCACCACCACAGACATCCAAATGCCGTCCTCCTTCCACACCAGGGGCAGGAGCAGCACGGCGACCAGCTGGAATACCAGCGTCCGCAGGAAGGAAATGATGGCGGAGGTGAGTCCGTCGTTCAGCGCAGTAAAGAAAGCCGATGCAAAGATCGCAAAGGCCATAAAGGGGAACGACAGAGAAAAGATCCGCAGCCCGTGAACGGTCATGCTGAGCAATTCGGGCTCACTTACGAAGATCCGGGACAGCGGCCATGCCAATAGCTCTGCGATGGCCAGCATGATGATGCTGGAGCCGCCGATGAGCACAAGACTTTTCCGCAGCAGGCTCTTCTTTTCCGCATGGTTGGCGGCACCGTTGTGGAAGCTGATCACCGGCGCTACGCCGATGGAATAGCCCAAAAACACCGCCGCAAAAATAAAGCTCACATACATCATCACGCCGTAGGCGGCAACGCCGTCATCGCCGATGTACTTGAGAAGCTGCCAATTGTACAGCATGCCCACCAGATTCATAGCCACATTGCTCATGAATTCCGACGAGCCGTTGGCGCAGGCCTTGCCGATGATCCGCAGGTCGAATTTTGCCTTACCCAGGCGCAGGAAGGTGGGATTTTTCCGGGCAAAATAGACCAGGGGAATGCCGCCGCCAAAAACCTGCGCCACAGCCGAGGCGATGGATGCGCCGACAAGCTTGTACTGGGGCGGAAGCAGCAAAACCAGCACCGCATCCAGCACCATATTGCTCACACCGGCTGCCACGATCACCCAAAAGCCTAGCTTGGGCTTTTCCGCCGCCACGCAAAAGCTCTGAAAAATGTACTGCAGCACCAAAAACGGCAGGGAAACCATTTGGATCCGGGCGTACTGGGTGGCAAGACGCAGGATCTCTCCACGGGCACCCAAAACGTAGGCGATCCTGGGCATCAGCAGGAAGGAAACCGCTCCAAAAACCACGCCCAAAGCCGCCGCCACATACACAAACAGTGAAAAATACCGGTTCGCCCGTTCTTTGTCCCCTGCGCCGTAGGTGCTGGCGACGATGGCGGTACCGCCGGTGCCGAACATGAAGCCCACGGTGGCCACGATCATCAGGTACGGAAAAACCAGGTTGATGGCTTTAAAGGGCAGATCGCCGGCAAAATTGGAAATAAAAAGTCCATCCACAACGCCGTAGATGGAGCTGAAGATCATCATACCAATGGTGGGCAGGGAAAACTTCAGAAGTTTTCCGTAGGTAAAATGATCGGAAAGCTGGATCGCCATAATGTCCTCCGAGAAAAGTTCTGCCACAATCATAGTATGAAAAACCAGTAAAGTCAATACTTCGAGGCATTGAAATGACCCTTGACTGATCAGCTAATCACTCTGATAAGTCAAGGGTCATTTCATGAAATTGGTGGGTTCCAGCATTTTACGTAACCTCGTACTTTCTATAGATTTGGGAGTTTACTTAGTACATTGGACTCACTCCTTTTTTGTATCTTCATTATAAGCAGGAAAATGCAATTTTTCAAGATGGGAAATTCCATAAAATTCAAGGGAAAAAGTTGGACATTCTGAGAATAGACACAAGGATCGATTTTTGGTATACTAGATATGTTCGGCGGCTTTCAGCTGCCGTTTTTTGTTTTGAAAATGATTGTTTAGCGGGCGTGGCCCGCCGCAAGATGCGTTACCTACCCAGGCAATCATCCGACACCAATGGGTGTCACTCGGTAACAAAAATGGTGGTTTACCAACAACAAAACGTTATCGAGCGGCGTAACGATTACTGCCCATCCGAGCACCAGAACGTCAGCCGGTACTGCCGGCAAGCAATCATTTACCGATCCTGTGTCTTTGGAGGACATTTTCCATTGAAATTTGCGGGAATGTGTTATATAATACAAAGAAAATAGGCAAAAAGAGGAGTGAAATGTATGTTTGAAGCCATTTTAGAGGCGATCAAGAAATTTGACACCATCATCATTCACCGGCACAACCGTCCCGACGGGGACGCTATGGGCAGCCAGCTGGGCTTGAAGCACATCATCAAAGAAAATTTCCCGGAGAAAAGGGTGTACGCCGTGGGCGATGAAGCCCGGTTCTTTGGTTTTATGGAGGATTCGGTGATGGACACCATCCCGGACAGCACCTACGAAAATGCCCTTGCAATCATTCTGGATAGCGCCTCCCGGCATCTTATCAGCGACGATCGGTATGCCCTGGCGGCATCCACCGCCCGCATCGATCACCACATTTTCTGCGAAAAGATCGCAGATGTTGAGGTGGTGGACACCAGCTTTGAAAGCTGCTGCGGCATGATCGCCCAGTTTGCGGTGGAATCCGGTCTGAAGCTGAATTCCCTGGCGGCGACCTCCCTGTACACCGGCATGGTCACCGACTCCGGTCGTTTCCGTTACGACGGCACCACCGCCCGGACATTCATGCTGGCATCCAAGCTCATGGAGGCAGGCATCGACACCAACGAGCTGTTCCGCAACCTCTATGCCGACGATTTTTCCAGCAAGCTGCTGAAGGCGAAGTTTATTCTGAAGATCCAGTTCACCCCCGGCAACGTGGCTTACGTCTACACCGATCTGGAGGAGTTCAAGGCGCTGGGCGTGGACACCTTCACCGCCTCCCGTGCCATGGTCAACACCATGGCGGACATCAAGGGCGTGGACATTTGGGTCAACTTCACCGAAACCGAGAAGGGCGTGCTCTGCGAGCTGCGCTCCAATCGCTATAACATCAATCCCATCGCCGTGAAGTACGGCGGCGGCGGTCATCAGAAGGCCAGCGGCGCCACCGTTGCGGATCGGGATACCGCCATGGCTATGCTCCGGGATTTGGATGCATTGAAAGGGGAAGCACAATGAATTTTGAAATAAAGAAGCAAATTTTAGAGAAAATCAAGGAATATGACCGGATCATGCTGTTTCGCCACGTCCGCAACGATGGCGACTGCGTGGGCGCTACCAAGGGTCTGAAGCGGATCCTGCAGCTGTCCTTCCCGGAAAAGGAAGTTTACCTCATCGATGAGGACACCGCAAAGTACCTGGAATTCATGGGCCCCGAGGACGAGCCCGTGGCGGACGAGCTGTACGCCGATGCCCTGGGCATCGTCATCGATACCGCCTCCGAGGCGAGAATCTCCAATAAGAAGTATGCCCTGTGCAAAGAGTTGATCAAGATCGACCACCACATCCCCCTGGAGAGCTTCGGCAGCCTCATTTGGGTGGAGGAGGAGCGTTCTTCCGCCTGCGAAATGATCGTGGATTTTTATGCCACCTTCAAGGACGAGCTGAAGATCGACCAGGAGGCTGCGACCCATTTGTATACCGGCATGGTCACCGACTCCGGGCGGTTCAAGTACGACGGCGTTACCGGCGACACCCTGCGCAATGCGGCGGTACTGCTGGATGTGGGCGTGGATACCCAGACCCTCTTCGCACGGCTGTACCTGGAGGCCTTTGAGTATCTGAAATTCAAGGCATATCTGTATGAGCAGATGCAGATCACCGAAAACGGCGTGGCTTACATCTACATTGACAAGGCCATGCAAGAGAAATTCGGCTTGAATCAGGAGCAGGCCAGCGCCACCGTTGGCACCCTGGATGCCATCCGTGGCTGCATTTGCTGGATGGTATTCATCGAAAGCGGCGACGAGAAGGGCTCCATCCGTGTACGCTTGCGCTCCCGGTTTATGCACATCAACTCCGTTGCGGAAAAGTACCACGGCGGCGGTCATGCCTGCGCCAGCGGTGCCACCGTTTACAGCATCGAAGAAATGCAGGCGCTGCTAAAGGATGCAGACGAGCTGACCCGTGAATACAAGGCGACCCATGAGGGCTGGCTATGAGAGTTTTGATCGTTAATGACGACGGCGTCACCGCACCGCAGCTGCTGCCTCTGATCCGTTGGTGTCAGAAGCTGGGGGATGTAACGGTGGTGGTGCCTAAGGTGGAGCAAAGCGGCAAAAGCCACGGCATCGAGCTGCACGTTCCCTTCCGGTATCACAAAATGATGCTGGAGGATGTGCCGGTCTACGCCATCGAATCCACCCCGGCGGACTGCGTGCGTTTTGCCATGTTTGGCTTGGGCATGGAATTTGATCTGGTGATCTCCGGCATCAACCGGGGGCTGAATATGGGGACGGATATCCTCTATTCCGGCACCGTGGCGGCCATTTGTGAGGCGGCGCTGCAGGGGGTTCCGGCAATCGCCCTGTCCACCAGCCTGGAGTATTACGACCGCGCGGTGGAGCGGCTGGACGAGGTGGAAAGCTACATCCGCCAGCATAAGCTGATGGAAAAGCACAATCTTTACAACATCAACATCCCCGAGGGCAGAAACGGTTTCCGGATCACCCGCCAGGGCGGACCGTTTTATTCGGATGATTTTGTTCTGTCTGCCGATGGAATGTGCAAGCCTAATGGCAAGTGCATTTATCAGAATGCCAACGACCTGACCTTGGATACCGATGCGGTGATGAGCGGCTACATTTCCATCACGCCGCTGTCGGTGAATAAGACGGAGCAGAATGTGTTCCAAACACTTTCTGCATTGAATGGAAAATGATTGTTGAAGGCACCAAAGCCTTCCTCAAGGAGAAGCCTTTGCGACCGTGGGGCGCCTACGGCGACGGCGGGGGCATGCCCCCGCCCTACAATGGGGTACGGGTACAGAAAAAAGACGCACTATTGTGCGTCTTTTTTGCATTTATGGAACAGGAATACCGTGATACTTAGCAGCAGAACGCCGGTAAGCACGCCACAGGAGTCGATGCCGACATCCTTGATGCTGCAAAATCTTCCGGGGGAGAAGATTTGAATGGTTTCGTCAATGGCGGCGACGGCGACGCCGCAAACCACGGGCAAGCCGAGGCGGAAAATGGGTTTGCCTGCCAGCATGCCCCAAAACCAGGCGAAAAATACGCCCAGCATGGCAAATTCAGAAAAATGGGCGGCTTTCCGCAGCAGGTGCATACCACCCTCGGATTCCAGGGAAAGAAAGGGGAGGAATTTACATAACATTTCTCCAACCCAACCGCTCAATTCCCCGGATTCCTCACCGGGCATGGCGGAATTGCCCCAAATGAATGCCAAAATGCCAACCAAACCGATGCAGCAGAGGAGCAGCCGCAGCTTTGTCTTTTTCATCCGATCACCCCGAGGTCTGTGAGCAGGTGCTCCAGCAGGATCTTCAGACCCAGTAACACCAAAATGATGCCGCCGGCAGCCTGGGCTTTTTTCTCAAACCGGCTGCCGAAAATATTGCCGATCTTCACACCGGCGGTTGACATAACAAAAGTAATAACACCGATCATGCCGATGGTGATGTACACATACAGCGGACGGTTATCAGACATAGCCAGGGAAACGCCAGCCGCCAAAGCGTCGATGCTGGTGGCAATCGCCATGACGAACATGGTCTTAGCGGAAAGATCCGCCTCCTCACAGCCGCAGGATTCTTCTTCCTTGCTGAATGCCTCCCGGAGCATATTGATGCCGATAAAAGCAAGCAAACCAAAGGCGATCCAGTGGTCAAACCGGCGGATAAGCGCCGCAAACAGCGAGCCGATCAGAAAGCCGATCAGGGGCATCAGTGCCTGAAAACCGCCGAACCAGCTGCCGCAGATCATACCGTGCTTCAGTGTGGCCTTTTTCATGGAGAGTCCTTTGCACACGGACACCGCAAAGGCATCCATGCTCAGACCCACAGCCAACATAAGCGCTTCAATAATCCACATAAAACCTCCTATCAGCAGCCGTCGCTGAGCATGATCTCCAGGATGGTGCGGTCAGTTTCCCGCATGCCTTCCCGGGCGAGCCGCCCCACATTGGTGACGGTTTTGTCCACGCCTTTGGTGACGATGCCGTCACCGCTGTAAAACTGCTGATTTTCCAAATACATATCGTAGCCCAAAATGCCTGCGTCCACCGCCGCGGCGATCTTTGCGGCGCAGGAGGGCTTGGCACCGTCGCAAATGGTGCCGGAGAGAATGGCGATGGCGTTGACCACCGTGTGTGCCACGGCGTGGAATTTGCCGCCTTTCAGATAGGCGATGCCAGCACCGGCACCGCAGCCTGCGCTGATGGCACCGCAGTAGGCGGAGAGTCTGCCGATGCCGGTCTTCTGATGGATGGTCACCAGATCGCTGACCACCACCGCCCGGAGCAGTTCTTCCTCCGTTGCGCCCATGTCCTGGGCAACGATGACCACCGGCACACTGGCGGTGATGCCTTGGTTACCGCTGCCGGAGAGGATGATCACCGGCTTTTCGCAGCCGCTCATACGGGCATCGGAGCCCGCGGCGGCATAGGCGCAAGCCCGCTTTTCTAAATGCTGCCCCTGCTGGCGCAGGATGACTCTGCCAATATTGGCACCCCAGTTGCCGTTCAGACCTGCCTCTGCGATGGCCATGTTGTATTCGATTTGGCGACCAACTGTTGCCCGTACATCGTCCACATTCAGACAGTCCGCAAATTCCACGATTTTCTCGATACTCAGGCAGGACTTGTCCGTCAAGTGGTCCTCAGAGGACTCCTGGATGGGCAGATCCAGCAAGATCTCTTGATTTTTCTGCAAATACACCAGATTGGTGTGGTGGTTGACGATGCGCACCCGGGCAAGATCCGCCCCGTGGTACAGCGTAATATCGATATCAAACACCAGCTCCGAGTCGGAGGGAGCAATGTTCACCGCCACATTTTGCATAAACTGCCGCAATTCGTCCTGCTGCTGGGGACTTACCTGGCTGATGACCTGCAGCTCCTTGTCCGGGTCACCGGCAACCACACCGGCGCAAACCGCCGCTGCGATGCCACGCAGACCGCCGGTGTTGGGGACTACGACACTTTTTACATTCTTGATAATATTGCCGCTGACCGCAACGTCGATCCGTTCCGGAAGCACACCCAAAAGCGCCTTGGCCTTGGCACCGGCGTAGGCCAGGGCGATGGGCTCGGTGCAGCCCATGGCAGGGCGCAGCTCCTCTTCCAGAATGGCGAGATAGTTTTGATACAGTTGTGCGTCCATAAGAGCACCTCCGCATGATTTCTTCTTGTTATTATAGCATATCCGGCGTGTTTTGCAAGAAAAAACCTTGCGAGAAGCCGGAAATTGTGGTAATATCAAAAATATAGAAACGTAAAAAAGGAGATAACCAGATGCGGTACGTTATCGAAAAAGATGGGACGAAACCGGCATATTTGCAGCTATATCAGCAGCTTCGGCAGGATATTTTGCAGGGGCTCTATCCTTTTGGCAGCAAGCTGCCCTCCAAGCGCACCATCGCCATGGAAACCGGGCTTAGCACCATCACCGTGGAGCACGCCTACAGTCTGCTGTGCGATGAGGGCTATGGGGAAGCCAGGGAGCGCAGCGGATATTTCGTCATTTTTCGCACGGATGACGGCTTCGCAGCCGCCCCATCGGAGTCCTTGCAGATCAGCAGAACGGAGATCTCCGCTTCGGAGCACGGTTTTCCCGTGTCGGTGCTGGCGAAGACCATGCGCCGGGTCATGAGCGATCTGGGTGAGGGGATTTTGCAAAAATCCCCCAATGAAGGCGTACCGGAACTGCGGCAGGCCATCGCCCAATATCTGCGCCGCAGTCGTGGCATCCAGGCGAAGGCAGAGCAGATCATCATCGGCAGCGGCTCGGAATACCTCTACGGTTTGACGGTGGAGCTTTTGGGACGGGACCGGGTCTACGGCATCGAATCGCCATCCTACAACAAAATTCGCCAGGTGTACGAAGCGGCGGATGTGCGGCTGGAAATGCTGCCCCTGGGACATGACGGCATTGAAAGCAAGGCGCTTTCTGTGACCGAGGCGGATGTGCTGCACATCACGCCCTATCGCAGCTTCCCCAGCGGTGTCACCGCCAGCGCTTCCAAGCGCCATGAATACCTGCGCTGGGCCCGCAGACCGGGGAATTACATCGTGGAGGACGATTTTGAGTCGGAATTTTCCGTGTCCAGCAAGCCGGTGGATACACTGTTTTCCCATGCCCCGGAGGATAATGTGATCTACTTGAACACCTTTTCCAAGACGGTATCTCCGGGTATGCGTGTGGGATACATGGTGCTGCCGAAGCATTTGGTGCCTATTTTTCAAGAGAAATTGGGGTTTTACTCCTGCACGGTGCCCACTTTTGAGCAATATGTGCTGGCGGCGCTGATCTCCGGCGGCGATTTTGAGCGGCATATCAACCGTGTCCGCCGCCAAAAACGCCGTAGTCAAGGATGAAATGGTAAATGATTGTTAAGATACGCTGTCATTGCGAGGCCCGAAGGGCCGTGGCAATCCCCCACGGCGATGCGGAAATGTTACAACTACCACTGAAAACACCGCTAATCTCAGGAGATTGCCACGCCAGTGTGCGCACTGGCTCGCAATGACATACTTCTTTTCTAGTGCATCATTACTCCGCTAAACAATCATTTACACCATAATGATAAAGAAAAATCGCTGCCATTTGGCAGCGATTCTTCTTTACTTGGATGCTTTCTGCTCGCAATAAATGCAACGGTAGATCTGCTTTTCGGGATCGGTGAGCTTGAACTCGTGGGTAAGCTCCTGCTCGGTGGAGGTGATACAACGGGGGTTCTTGCATTTCAGCACGCCCACAACACGCTCCGGCAGAGCGATTTTCCGACGCTCCACCACCTGGCCGCCACGGATGATATTCACCGTGATGCCCGGGTCAATGTAGCCCAGCACGTCAAAATCCAGCTCCATATCCTGGCCGATCTTGATGATGTCCTTGCGGCCCATCTTGGGGCTTTCCGCCCGCTCAATCATGGCGACGGTGCAATCCAGCTTATTCAGCTCCAGGATCTTGTAGATCTCCATGCCACGGCCGGCGGTGATATGATCCAGCACGATGCCGTCTTTGATTTGTCCGATGATCATACACTTACCTCCAGCAGCTTCATAATCAGCGCCGCACGCATAAATTTGCCGTTGAGAACCTGGTCGAAATAGCAGGCTCTGGGATCGTCATCCACCTTGACGCTGACCTCGTTGACACGGGGCAGGGGATGCATGATGGTCAGATCCGCCTTGGCAGGGACCAGCTTGTCGGGGGTCAGAATGTAGGTGTCCCGGAGGCGGATATAGTCAGCCTCGTTGAAGAACCGCTCGCCCTGGACACGGGTCATGTACAGCACATCCAGCTCCGGCATGACATCTTCCATGTCGGTGACTTCCTTGTAGGGGATACCGTGGGGCTCCAGCTCATCGGTGATGATGTACTGGGGGATCTTCAGCTCCTCGGGGGAGATGAACACAAACTTCACACCGGGGTATCTAGCCATGGCACCCACCAAAGAGTGGACAGTACGACCAAACTTCAAGTCGCCGCACAGACCGATGGTCAGATTCTCGAAGGTGTGCTTTTTGCGCCAAATGGTCAGCAGGTCAGCCAGGGTCTGAGTGGGGTGGTTGTGACCGCCGTCACCGGCGTTGATCACGGGAACGCCGGCCTTCCGGGCGGCGACCATGGGTGCGCCTTCTTTGGGATGACGCATGGCGATGATATCGGCGTAGCAGCCTACCACACGGGTGGTGTCAGCGACACTTTCGCCTTTGGCGGCGGAGGAGGAGCTTGCCTCGCTGAAGCCCAGCACGCTGCCGCCCAACTCCAGCATCGCCGCCTCAAAGCTCAGACGGGTACGGGTGGAGGGCTCGAAAAACAACGTCGCCAGCTTTTTGCCACGGCAAACATCGGCGTATTTCTTGGGATTTGCGATCATGTCCTCGGCGGTGGCGATGAGCTCGTCCAGCTCCTGCAGGCTCAGATCGGTGATGTTCAGTACACTTCTCATGCCTTCGCTCCGTTCACAGCCAGATAATTCTTGATCCGGTTGACATTTTCTTCGTTGGCGGGATCCTCGCTGAGGTACTCGATGATGTCATACACATCCACCACGGAGTACACGGGGAAACCGAACTCCTCCTCAACCTCTGCCATGGCGGACTTTTCAGTCTTGCCCTTTTCCTTCCGGTCAACCATGACGAAGGTGGCAGCCACCTTCACGCCCTCCAGACCGCCCAGGATCGCCATGCTTTCCCGGATGGCGGTACCGGCGGTGATCACGTCTTCCACGATGACCACTTCCTCGCCGGCCTGGGGCACATAGCCCACGAACACGCCGCCCTCGCCGTGATCCTTGGCTTCCTTGCGGTTGAAGAAGAAGGGGACGTCCAGACCGTTCTTGCTCAGGGCAACGGCGGCGGATACGGCGATGGAGATGCCCTTGTAGGCAGGGCCATAGAGGACGGTCTTCTTGTTGCCGACCTTGTCGAAGTAGGCCTTGGCGTAGAACTCGCCCAGCTTGGCGATCTCGTCACCGGTCTTGATCATGCCGGCGTTGATGAAGTAGGGGATCTTCCGACCGGACTTGGCGGTGAAATCTCCGAATTTCAAAACACCTGCGCTTTGCAGGAATTGAATAAACTCTCTCTTGTAGGCTTCCATGATGGTACTCCTTTTTTAGATTACTGTGTCATTGCGAGGAGCAAAGCGACGTGGCAATCCCCCTAATTTATCGGAGATTGCCACGCCAGTGTGCGCACTGGCTCGCAATGACAGCGGAATTTTAGTCGCAGAATTCTGCCACGCAGCGCTCGTAGGCGGCGACGGGGTCAGCGGCGGCGGTGATGGGACGGCCCACCACGATGTAGTCAGAACCGATGGCCTTGGCCTGCGCCGGGGTCATGACACGCTTCTGGTCACCCACCTCGCCGTCAGCAAAACGGACACCGGGGGTGATGGTCAGGAACTTCTCGCCGCAGCGGTCATGCACCTTGCCGGCCTCCAGCGGAGAGCAGACAATGCCGTCCAGACCGGCGTTCTTGGCGGTTTCGGCGTAGTGCATGACCACCTCGTCAATGGGCTTTTCGATGAGAATGTCCTTCTCCAGAGCCTCCTGGTCGGTGGAGGTCAGCTGGGTCACGGCGATGAGCAGAGGACGGCTGCCGTCTTCACGGGTCAGACCCTCCAGTGCGCCCTTCATCATGGCGGTGGTGCCGGCGGCGTGGAGGTTGGTGATGTCCACATCCAGACGGCTGAGCACATTCATAGCCTTCTTAACGGTGTTGGGGATGTCGTGGAGCTTCAGATCCAGGAAGATCTTGTGACCACGGGCCTTGATCTGACGGACAATGCTGGGGCCTTCGGCGTAGTACAGCTCCATGCCGATCTTCACGAAGGGCTTGCGTCCGGTGAACTTGTCCAGAAACGCAAAGGTTTGCTCAGCGCTGGCAAAGTCGCAGGCCACGATTACATCTTTTCCCATAATTGAACGCCTCCTATAATATCTCTCAAATTCTCAATTCTGTATTTCTCCATCACCCGGGGCAGATCGTTGATAATGTCCCGGCAGATATAGGGATTGACCAGATTGGCGGCACCCACCTCAACGGCGGTGGCACCTGCCATCATCATTTCGATCATGTCCTCGGCGGAGCTGACACCGCCCATGCCGACCACGGGGATCTTGACGGCGTTGGCCACTTGGTACACCATCCGCACAGCCACCGGGAAGATGGCGCTGCCGGAGAAGCCGCCCATGGTGTTGGCGATGACGGGACGGCGGCGATTCAGGTCGATGCGCATACCCAGCATGGTGTTGATGAGGCTGATGCCGTCGGCACCGGCCTCCTCGCAGGCCTTGGCGATGGACACGATGTCGGTGACATTGGGGCTCAGCTTGATGATCACGGGCTTGGTGGTGACGGCCTTGACAGCCTTGGTCACCTGGGCAGCAGCCTCCGGGGAAGTGCCGAAGCTCATGCCGCCGCCATGGACATTGGGGCAGGAAACATTCACTTCCAGCCAGCCCACCTGCTCCTCTTTGTCCAGCTTTTCGCAGGTGTAGGCGTAATCTTCGATGGAAAAACCGCTGACATTGGCCATCACCGGCTTATGGAAGCACTTTTTCAGCTCCGGCAGCTCGTGGCTGATGACCTTGTCCACACCGGGATTCTGCAGACCAACGGCGTTGATCATACCGGCGGTGCATTCCGCAATCCGGGGCGTGGGGTTGCCGAAACGGGGATCCTTGGTGGTACCCTTGAAGGAGAATGTGCCAAGGCAGTTGATGTCGTACAGCTCGGCAAATTCGTAGCCGTAGCCGAAGGTGCCGGAGGCAGGAATCACCGGGTTGTCCAGCTCAATGCCGCAGAGGTTTACTTTCAGTTGTTCCACAGCAGTTCCTCCTTTCGCATCACGGGGCCTTCCTTGCAGATGCGCTTGTAGCCGGTGATGGTCTTGCAGGAGCAGCCCATGCAGGCACCGAAGCCGCAGCCCATCCGTTCCTCAAAGCTCATCTGACCGGAGGTTACGGTTGCATTGAACACGGCCTTGAGCATGGGCTCCGGGCCGCAGGTGTAGAAGTGGGTGTAGTTTTCCGGCAGGGCGTTGGTGACGAAACCCTTGACACCGTAGCTTCCATCCACGGTGGTCACGGTCACATCACAGCCCAAAGCCTTGAATTCTTCTTCGTAGAAAACCTCGGTTTTAGTGTTAAAACCAAGGATAACGGAAACTTTTTTACCCAGGGCAATCAGCTTTTTCGCCAGATTGTACATGGGCGGTACGCCTACGCCGCCGCCGATGAGCAGGGGGGCATCCCCGGCGCAGGTCAGGTCGTAGCCGTTACCCAGACCGGTGAGAATGTCCAGCCGGTCGCCGGAGATCATGCTCTGCATCTGGGCGGTGCCCTTGCCCACCACCTTGTAAATGATGGTCAGGGTGGTGGCGTTGTAGTCGCAGACGGAGATGGGCCGCCGGAGGAATTTGCCCTCCAGCAGGATGTTAACAAACTGTCCCGGCGCGGTGATGGCGGAGGTGTCCCCGGAGAGGGTCATCTTCATCACATCCCGGGTCAGGGGAACGTTGTCGAGAACGGTAAAGATGGATTGTTTCATAAGCTCTCCTATTAGAATGTCATTGCGAGGAGCGAAGCGACGTGGCAATCCCCCTAATTTATAGGAGATTGCCACGCCAGTGTGCGCACTGGCTCGCAATGACATGCTATTCTTAAGCGTCAATAGTAGAAATGGTCAGCGTAGTTTCTTCCAGCACGTCCAGCAGGACCTTGATGGTGTCCAGAGCGGTGAACAGAGTCACGTTGTACTCGGTGGAGATCTGGCGGATCTGGATGCCGTCATTCTCACTGGAGCCGGGATCCTTGGTGTTGATCACATAGGCGATGTGACCCTGACGCAGAGCGTTGGGGATCTCATCGCTGCCCTCGCTGATCTTCTTCAGGGCGTGGGTGCGGATGCCGTGCTCCTTCAGGAACTTGGCGGTGCCGGAGGTGGCCTGGATGTTGAAGCCCAGGTTGTAGAACCGGCGCATCAAGGGCAGCGCCTCCTCCTTATCCCGGTCAGCGATGGTAGCCAGCACGGTTCCGTAGTTCTGCAGGTGCATACCGGATGCCTGCAGCGCTTTATACAGCGCACGGTTCATGGTGCTGTCGTAGCCGATGGCTTCGCCGGTGGACTTCATTTCGGGGGACAGGTAAGCGTCCAGACCACGGATCTTGTTGAAGGAGAACACGGGAGCCTTGACGTACCAGCGCTCCTTCTCGTCGGGGTAGATGTCAAACAGACCCAGCTCTTTCAGGCTCTTGCCCAGAATGACCTCGGTGGCAATGTCAGCCAGAGAGTAGCCGGTGGCCTTAGAAAGGAAGGGCACAGTCCGGGAGGAGCGGGGATTGACCTCGATGATATACACATTGTCTTCTTTGTCCACGATGAACTGGATGTTGTAAAGACCCACGATGCCGTTGCCCAGACCCAGCTTCTTGGCGTACTGCAGGATGATGCCCTTGACCTTGTCGCTGATGGAGAAGGGGGGATACACGCTCATGGAGTCGCCGGAGTGAACGCCGGTGCGCTCCACCAGCTCCATGATGCCGGGGACAAATACGTTCCGTCCGTCGCAGATGGCATCGATCTCCACCTCACGACCCTGGATATACTTGTCAACCAGGACGGGCTTATCCTCGTCGATCTCAACAGCGGTACGCAGATAGTGGCGCAGCTGCTCTTCGTTGGCGACGATCTGCATGGCACGACCGCCCAGCACGAAGCTGGGGCGCACCAGAACAGGGTAGCCGATCTCGTTGGCGGCGGCAACGCCGTCCTCCAGCTTGGTCACGGCACCGCCCTTGGCACGGGGGATGTCCAGCTCGTTGAGCAGATTTTCAAAGGCGTTCCGGTCCTCTGCCTTGTCGATGGCGGCGCAGTCGGTGCCGATGATCTTTACACCCCGGTCAGCCAGAGGCTGTGCCAGGTTGATGGCAGTCTGACCACCCAGAGAAGCGATGACACCCTCGGGCTTCTCAAACTCGATGATGTTCATCACATCCTCGGGCGTCAGAGGCTCGAAGTACAGCTTGTCGGCGGTGGTGTAGTCGGTGGAAACGGTTTCCGGGTTGTTGTTGATGATGATGGCTTCGTAGCCGGCGTTCTTGATGGTCATCACAGCGTGGACGGTGGAGTAGTCAAACTCAACACCCTGACCGATGCGGATGGGACCTGCGCCCAGCACCACGATTTTCTTCTTGTCAGTGAGCACGGAGGCGTTTTCGCCGGTGTAGCTGGAGTAGAAGTAGGGGATATAAGCGCCGGTGTGGCAGGTATCCACCATGCGGAACACGGGGAACAGATTGTTTGCCTTGCGGAAGTTGTACACATCCAGCTCCGCGCACTTCCACATCCGGGCAACATACTTGTCGCTGAAGCCCATCTTCTTGGCGGCGGTGAGGGTGGCCAGATCGTAAACATTGGCCTTCAGGGTTTCCTCCATGTCCACGATCCGCTTGATGGCCTCCAGGAAGAAGGGGGTGATCTTGGTGATCTCGTGGATGGTCTCCGTGTCAACGCCGTGGTAGAACAGCTCGGCGATGGCAAAGAGATTATCGGAGCGGAACTCCTTGATATAATCCAGCAGCTCGTCGACGCTCATGTTGTCGAACTTGGGGTGGTAAATATGGTTTGCGCCGGTTTCCAGAGAGCGGATGCCCTTGAGCAGGCACTCCTCCAGGGTGGAGCCGATGCCCATGACCTCGCCGGTGGCCTTCATCTGGGTGCCCAGAGTGTTGGGGGCAGAGGTGAACTTATCGAAGGGGAACCGGGGCAGCTTGGCGATCATGTAGTCAAGCTGGGGCTCGAAGGTGGCGTTGGTGTTGGCGATCTTGATCTCGTCCAGGGTCATGCCCACGGCGATCTTGGCGGTGACCCGGGCGATGGGGTAGCCGGAGGCCTTGGATGCCAGCGCGGAGGAACGGGACACACGGGGGTTGACCTCAATGAGGTAATACTCGGAGGTGGTGGGATGCAGGGCAAACTGCACGTTGCAGCCGCCTTCGATCTTCAGCTCCTTGATGAGCTTCAGAGCGGAGTTGTTCAGCATCTTCAGATCGTGATCGTTCAGAGTCATGATGGGAGCCACCACCAGGCTGTCGCCGGTGTGGACGCCCACGGGGTCGATGTTTTCCATGCCGCAGATGGTGATGGCGTGGTCGGCGCCGTCACGCATGACCTCAAACTCGATCTCCTTGTAGCCCTTGACGGACTTTTCGATGAGCACCTGGTGGACAGGGGACAGCTTGAAGGCGTTCAGACCCACCTCAATCAGCTCCTCTTCGCTGTAAGCGAAGCCGCCGCCGGTGCCGCCCAGGGTGAAGGCAGGACGCAGAACAACGGGGTAGCCGATGCGCTTGGCAGCCTCCTTGGCTTCCTCGATGGAGTAGGTAATCTCCGAGGGGATGACCGGCTCGCCGATGGACTGGCACAGCTCCTTGAACAGCTCACGGTCCTCAGCCCGCTCGATGGATTCGCTGGAGGTGCCCAACAGCTTGACGTTGCACTCGGCAAGAATGCCCTTCTTCTCCAGCTGCATCGCCAGATTCAGACCGGTCTGACCGCCGATGCCGGGGACGATGGCGTCGGGACGCTCATAGCGGATGATCTTGGCTACATATTCCAGGGTGAGGGGCTCCATGTAGACCTTGTCAGCGATGGTGGTGTCGGTCATGATGGTGGCGGGGTTGGAGTTCACCAGGACCACCTCATAGCCCTCTTCCTTCAGCGCCAGGCAGGCCTAAGTGCCGGCGTAGTCGAACTCGGCGGCCTGTCCGATGACGATGGGACCGGAGCCGATGATCATAATCTTCTTCAAATCAGTACGTTTTGCCATTATCGTTACCTCCGTGTATAGCATACTCCTGTCATTGCGAGCCAGTGCGCACACTGGCGTGGCAATCTCCTTGGATTTGTGCATCGCCGTGGGGGATTGCCACGGCGCGTTGCGCCTCGCAATGACAATATATATTTTTACATTTTTTCCTGCCAAACGATGTTGCCATCGCAGACGGTGAGCAGGCAGCGGCCTTGCAGCTCCATGCCGGTAAAGGGGGTTGCCTTACCCATAGACAGGAACTCGCCGGGATCGACAGTGTAGGTCTTGCTAAGATCCCACACACTGAAATCCAGACCCAGGGGCAGATCGAAGCGCTTTCTGGGATTGTCGCACAGCAGCTGTACCAGCCGCTCCATGGAAATGATCCCGGGCTTCACCAAATGGGTGTACATGGCGGCGAAGGCGGTTTCCAGACCCACCACGCCGAAAGCGCTGCTCTCCAGACCCTTACTCTTTTCCTCGGCGGAGTGGGGGGCATGGTCGGTGGCGATCATGTCGATGGTGCCGTCAACGATGCCTTCGATCAGTGCCAGCTTATCCTCCCGGCTGCGCAGAGGGGGATTCATTTTGAATCTGCCGTCCGCCTGCAGGTCGCTGTCATCCAAAATCAGATAGTGGGGACCGGTCTCGCAGGTCACATCCACCCCCTCGGCCTTAGCCTTGCGGATGATGTCTACGCTTTCCTTGGTGGAAATGTGGCAGACGTGGTAGCTGCAGCCGATCTCCTTCACCAGCTCCAGATCCCGGGCGATCTGCGCCCACTCACTTTCGGAGCAGATGCCCCGGTGACCGTGGGCAGCGGCGTATTCGCCATCGTGGATGTAGCCCCGGCGGAGCAGCTCGTTGACCTCGCAGTGGGCGACGATCATTTTGTTCAAGCTTTTGGCTTTTATCATGGCAGCGCGCATCATGTCATCATTCTGCACGCCCCGCCCGTCGTCGGAAAAACCGCAGACGTAGGGTGCCATATCCTCCAAAGCCGCCAGCTGTTCGCCCTTTTCACCCACGGTGATGGTGCCGTAGGGGTAGACGTGGATGCAGGCATCCCTTTCGATGATGCTTCTTTGGAGGTTCAGATGCTCCAGGGAATCCGGCGTGGGATTCAGGTTCGGCATGGTACACACGGCGGTGTAACCACCCCGGGCCGCGGCCCGGGAGCCGGTGGCGACGGTTTCCTTATAAGAAAATCCCGGCTCTCTGAAATGCACGTGCACATCACAAAAGCCGGGAAATACAGCATATTGAGAATAGGAAACACTAATACCGACGTTCTTCAGGAAATTGGAAACACGAATACCGAAGTCAGGATCGCAGGCAGTTGCATGAATCTTGCGCTTGTGTTCCATGGTCGTTTGCTCCTTCTGAAATCGTTATCTAAGAAATTATAGCATGCCGGCAGCGGTTTGTCAATGGAAAGCTGTGCCGGCGGAGGAAATATACCTGTAGGGGAGGGTCTTGACCCTCTCTAATTGCATATGGGGGAATTTGGGTTAAGGGAGGGTCAAGACCCTCCCCTACAAGATAAAGTCAATCAGCTGATATAGTTATCAAAATAGCCCTGGACCCAGATGATGGGGGTGCCCTTGTCGCCGGAGCCGGAGGTCAGATCGCACAGAGAGCCGATCAGATCTGTCAAGCGCCGGGGGGTAGTGCCCTGGGAGGCCATGTTGCCCACCAGATTGCCGTCCTTTTCCCGGATAGCGCCCTGGATGGCGGACTTCAGCGCCTCGCCGGACAGATCGGCGAAGTCGTTATCGGCCAGGTACTTCAGCTTCAGTTCGTTGGGGGTACCCTCCAGACCGGGGGTGTAGGCAGGGGAAACCACCGGGTCGGCCAGCTCCCAGATCTTGCCCACGGGATCCCGGAATGCACCGTCGCCGTAGACCATGACCTCCACGTTCTTGCCGGTCTTCTCAAAGAAGCTTTTCTGAATGCTCAGCACCAGGTCGTTGCAGTCCCGGGGGAAGAGCTTGACCTTGTCCTCGGTGGACTTATTGGAGCCCAGCAGACCGTAGCTTTCGTTGTAGCCGTTGCCGTCGATGGGGGAGGTGAGGATATCGTCCAGACCGCACACACGCTCCGCACCGGCTGCCAGCAGCAGACGCTTGGTCCGGGCACGGGTGTGGATGTCGCAGGTCAGGACATTCTTGGTGTAGGGCAGGATAGCCCGGGGATCGTTGGCGAAGATGATCTCCACCTCAGCACCGCACGCACGCACCAGATCACCGTAGTACTGGACATAGTCCACGCCGGTGAAGGGGTGGGGGTTGGCGCCGAACAGCTCCCGGTATTTCTCTAAAGACAGAACATCGGAATAGGGGTTGACCTTGGCAGCGTCCAGCTGATCGAAGCTGACCAGCTCGTTGCCCACCTCATCGGAGGGGTAGCTGAGCATCAGCACGATCTTTTTGGCGCCCTGGGCGATGCCCCGGAGGCAGATAGCAAAGCGATTGCGGGACAGAATGGGGAAGATGACACCCACGGTTTCGCCGCCCAGCTTGGCACGAACGTCCTTGGCGATGGCATCGGTGGAAGCGTAGTTGCCCTGGGCACGAGCCACGATAGACTCGGTCATGGCCACAACATCCCGGTCGCAGATGGCGATATTTTCGCTCTCGGCGGCCTCCAGCACGCTGTCCACAACGATCTTGCACAGATCGTCGCCCTCACGAATGATGGGGCAGCGCACGCCACGGGAAGTGGTTCCGATTTTTCTTTCCATAATTGACCTCATTTCTCTGATGGCTTGCGCCATCGGAAGGATTCTTGGAATCGGGTGAAAGCCCAACTTTCACCGCGTACTATTATGCCGATTTTTTGTGCAAATTGCAAGTGGAAATCCATACTAAAATGAAAAAATGTCAGGGGGCAGTCTTATGAAATTTCCACAAGGATCATCTGCGGCGCCAGGTACTTTTAGAAAACAGCACCAAAATCGGGAAGATCTCCAGTCGTCCTGCCAGCATATCGGCGGACAGCACCAGCTTGCTCAAAGTGCTGAACTGGGAGAAATTGCAGGTGGGGCCCACCGCCTCCAGACCGGGACCGATGTTATTGAAGCAGGCCAGTACGGCACTCAGGTTGGTACCAATGGAGAAGCCGTCCAGAGAGATCAAAATGTAGCTGAAAATCAGAATAAAGAAATAGGCCGCCAGGTAGGCGTTGGTATTGTCCAGGATTTTTTCGTCCATGACCTGTCCGTTGATTCGGACGTAACGCACTTTTCGGGGACTGAGGGCCTGAGAGATATTGCGTCCAAGGCTCTTGAGCAGGATCAGAAGCCGTGCGACCTTTAGTCCACCGCCGGTACTGCCGGCGCAGGCACCAACGATCATCAGGAACATAATGATGCCCTTGGAAAATGCCGGCCACAGGTCAAAATCCGTGGTGGCATAGCCGGTGGTGGTGATGATGGTGGAAACAGTGAAGGATGCGTGGCGGATGGTTTCCTCTAAGGTGGGGTACAGATGCCGGATGTTCAGCACGATCATAAGGATACTTGCCAGTACGATACCCACATACAGCCGCAGCTCCTCATCCTTGAAAACACTGCGCAATTGCCGCAGCAGGATCAGGTAGTAGCAACTGAAATTCACGCCGAACAGCAGCATAAACACGGTGGTCACATTCTGCAAATAGGGGCTATAGCTGGCCAGAGAGTCGTTTTTGACACCAAAGCCACCGGTGCCGGCGGTGCCAAAGGCGGTACAAACAGCCTCAAACAGCGGCATTTTTCCTGCCAGCAGGAAGATGATGTTGATCACCGTAAGGACGATGTAAATCAGGTACAAAATCGTAGCGGTTTTGCGCATACGGGGCACCAGCTTACCCACACTGGGGCCGGGGCTTTCCGCCCGGAGCAGGTGCATGGTGAAGCCCTTGTCCTTGTTGCCGGGAACGATGGCCAGCAGGAACACCAGCACGCCCATGCCGCCCAGCCAGTGGCTGAAGCTGCGCCAGTAGAGCAGACTCTTGGACAGCGCTTCTACATTGGTTAAGATGGAGGAGCCGGTGGTGGTGAAGCCGGAAACAATTTCAAAAAATGCGTCGATATAGCTGGGGATCTCCCGGGAGATCCAGAAGGGAAGACATCCGAAAAGACTGAGGACGATCCAGCTAATGCCCACGCATACCATGCCTTCTTTGGCGTTCAGAGCGTTGGGGGCTTTGCGGCACAGCAGAAACAGCACAGTTGCCACCACCGCAATGGCTCCGATGGAAACAGTGAAGCCTTGGGCGGCGGCCCATTCCCCACAGCACAGGCCGATAATGAGCGCCGGGATCATGAACAGAGCCTCTATGGAAAGTATCTGGGCGAGGAACCGCCCGATCATTTTGTAGTTCATAAGCGCCTCTTACTGGAAAATGTCGTTAATTTGGCGAATAACGCCTCGTCCGCTGGTGACCACCACCAGAGTGTCACCCTGCTGGAAGGTGGAATTACCGTTGGGGATCTCCGTCTGGGAGCCGTGGGAAATGCTGGCGATCAGCACGTTGGGGCGAGGCTTCAGCTGTTTCAAAGGGATGCCGCAGTTTTTGGTGTTTTCATCCACCAAAAACTCCATAGCCTCGACCTGTCCGTCGGCAATGGCGTGGACGGAAAGGGCAGCACCTTCCTGATTTTGCATAGCCCGAACATAACGAATGATGGTGTTACAGCACAGCTCCTTGGGACAGATCACACTGCCCAGATTTAGAGAATCGATGATGGAGCGGTTGTCAATCTGAGTCAGCTTGGTGATGACCTGGGGGATCTTGCTGTTGGAAGCGTAAAGGGAGATGATCATGTTCAGTTCATCGGTGCCGGTGAGAGTCACCAGCGCATCGGATTTGTCGATGCCCTCGCTTTCCAGAAGCTCCATGTCTGTGGCATCGCCGTGGATGATCTCCGCGCCGGGAAGCTGCGCATACAGCTCCTGACAACGCTTTTGATCGGCTTCGATGATTTGCGTGTGTATGCCGCTCTTTTTTAACTGACGGGCAAGGTAGAAGCTGATACGATCACCGCCGCAGAGGGTCACGGTGCGTACCCGGCGGGTGATGATGCCCAGATTTTTCAGCAAAATGGTCAGATTTTCCGTGGGAGCGGTGACGAAGACCCGGTCGCCCTCCAGGAGGGTGAAGGTACCGGAGTTGGGGACCACGGCGGTGCCGTTTCGCAGCACGGCGCAGACCAGGACACGGCACTTGACGATGCCGGTGATTTCCATCATGGTGGCGTTGCACAGCTTGCTGTCCTTGTCGATGCGAAGCTCCACGATTTCAGTGCGCCCCTTGGCGAAAATGTCACGGCGGAGGAAGCCGGGATACTTCAGTAGACGCTCGATTTCGATGGCGGCCTGCTTTTCCGGGTTGACCGCCATGGAAAGACCGAACACGTCCCGCATTTCGTAGATCTGATCGGTGTATTCCGGATTGCGGATCCGGGCGATGGTGTGCAGCTTGGGGTTGATGCCATGGGCGGTGGTGCAGCACAGCAGATTCACTTCATCGGCATTGGTGGCGGCGATGAGCAGGTCTGCGTTTTGGATCCCGGCCTGACGGAGGGTGGACATGGAGGCACAGTTGCCGGTAATGCCCATGATGTCGTACCTGGCGACGCAGGCCTCCACCACGTTGGGGTTGGAGTCAATGAGGGTGACATCGTAGCCCTCGGCGGAGAGCTGACGGGCCAGGGTGGCACCTACCTGACCGCTGCCTGCGATGATAATATTCATACCCAAACCTCCGAAGAAAAAGTTACCATTTATTATACCACGCCCGTTGGGGAAATACAATCCCCAAGATGCGTAAAGCACCTGATCGCCAAATCAGGTGCTAAGGGTCATATCATTGTAGGGGTGGGGCATTGACCCACCCGTGTCGCACCGCAGGTGCGACAGCGCCCGAAGGGCGCCTCCGCTCCCTCTGACGAGGGGGCCAAGAGCGCCTGCGGCGCTTGCTCCGCTAAACAATTATTTAGTAGTACAACTGCCGAATGATGGTTTCGCATTCCTCAGCATTCATACCCGGTTGGATACTGGGATGGTACAGCAGCTTCATGATCAGCTCGTCGATGTCGGTCATCCATTGGGGCTCGGAAAAGCCGGAATAGATGAGGCTGTCCTCCCGCAGATCGGTGTCCTGCACCGGACCAAGACCATTGTAGATCTCCTCCAAAATCACCGAGTTTCGGGTATACTGACCGATATCGGTGCTGTAACAGATGTCTGCGGTGTAGATCCGGTCATCGATGTACCAATAGATGACGGCTCCATCGGAACCCACATAATTCTCGCCCATGCGTGCCTCCAGCTCCTCTGCGGTGCAGAAGTAGACCTCCAGATTGGTCATGTAGTCCTCCGGTGCGGGGAACATACCGGGGAAGCCCTCCACGGTGCCCAACCAGGCGACCATGTTGTTAAATACGATCAGATCCTCATCGGTGGCCTCGCCTTGGATCCGGTAATAGATGGGCTCGTCCCATTTCTGCACCACAGAGGGATCGCCGTTGTCGCTGTATTCGGCAGCCAGGGAAACCTCGTTGAAGTAGAGGATCACATCCTCCACGTCCAAGCCGGGGATGTACAGCTCCGAGTGGAGCGGTGCTGTGGTAGGCTCCGTAGTGGGTTCTGTGGGAGGTTGTGTTGAAGGCGCAGTTGTAGGCGGGGCAACGGTAGAGCTCTGTGTGGTGACAACAGGCTCGTCCGGAGTGACCGCGCACCCTGCCAGCGCTGCCATCAGACAGATGAGGATCCAAGCGATTATGCGTTTCATATGATCAGCCTCCTTGTATCTAGTATAGCATAACCCATGCGTGTTGTATAGTGCATATCAGCAGCGTCATTGTAGGGACCGGTCTCCGGACAGTCCTTCTCCGATTTTGGGGCTCAATACACCAAAATCGGAGCTTTTAGAAGGACCGTCGAGGACGCCGGTCCCTACAAGGCGTGTGCATTAATCACATAAACAATCATTTATGGTTCTGAATGGACGGATTCGCTTTTCTGCGGAAAAGCCACGGCGGTTGCGAGTGTCCACCGGACACTCGCTAAGAGCCGCCTTTCGAATCCGCCCTCCAAATGCCCATACCAACCAAAAACACCAGCCATTAAGGCTGGTGTTTTGGTTGGTGGGGGAGGACGGATTCGAACCATCGAAGCGATACGCAGCAGATTTACAGTCTGTCCCCTTTGGCCACTCGGGAACTCCCCCATATGAAGTTACTGTCTGAATGGAGCCGGTAGACGGACTCGAACCCCCGACCTACTGATTACAAATCAGTTGCTCTACCAACTGAGCTATACCGGCGGCTCAAACAGAACATGCTTATTATAGCACGGAAAAACCATTTGTCAAGAGTTATTTTTGGTTTTTTCAGCAGGAAATTGCTGTGGGAGAGGAATTATTGCGAATAGTTCAGGAATCAAAGGAAAAACAGGGAAATAGAGGGTTTTTAAGGGTTGTGAATATGACGAAACCGCTGATAGATCAAGATAATGGTTTATCCTTTGGAAGTTTATCTTGTAGGGTGGGGGCATGCCCCCGCCGTGTCGCCCCGATAGGGCGACAGCTACGCGCTGCGCCTACGGCGACGGCGAGGGCATGCCCTCGCCCTACGAGGATAAACAATCATTTACAAAGACATTGCCGCCCTGCGTGGTGCAGGGCGGCAAAATTAGATTATCTTACTTCTTCTTTTTCACGATCAGCAGCACTGCGCAGCCGGCGATTGCCAGGGCAGCGACAACTGCCAGGATAATGATCAGCACCAGATTGTTGCCCTTCTTACCGTCCTTGTCGGAATCGTCATCCTTTTCGGCGGTAGTAGGAGCAGTGGTGGGATCTTCGTCCTGAGAGGGGGCTTCGGTGGGCTCCTCCGTGGGCTCTTCGGTAGGTTCGGTAGGCTCTACAGTGGGTTCAGTGGGCTCCACGGTAGGCTCGGTGGGCTCCACAGGAGGTTCGGTGGGTTTCACGGTAGGTTCAGTGGGTTTTACAGTGGGATCCTCGGTCTTCACCGGTACCTTAGCCGTGCAGACGTCGCACTTGCCGTCGGTGTTCTTGTCGGTATGGGCAGCCTTGGCCTCCATGATCTGTGCGCAGGAGGTGCATTCCTTCCAGTGGTTATTGGTGTCGGACTTCCAGTCGGATGCCTTATGCACATGATCCAGCTTGAAGGTGATTTTCACATTCACGCATTCATCGCGGACCCATTCCACGGTCGCCTTTTTGCCGTTGACAGTAGCGCCGGTGGACTTATCGAACTTGTAGCCATCCTTGGCAACCAGCACGATGGTAGCGGTGTACTCATGACCGTCCTCGAATACTGCGGTACTGCCGGGAGTCATGTTCTTGGAGCCGATGACATCCCGCCATGCAATGCCGTTTTTGTAGACAGCGGCGTTGTTGCCACCGTTTTCGCTGGCAAAACCGTTGCTGGTGATTTGGGTAAAGGACGGCTTCTGACCCACAGCCGGAGCGGTGATAGTCAGTTCAGTCTTGCTGATGGTGGTCACCGGTACGGTGGGCTTCAGACCGGTCAGCATAACGAACAGATATCCGTCAATCAGCCTTACAGTAGCCTTCTGGCCGTTGATGGTAGCGGTGGTGGAGGAGGTAAACTTGTATCCGCTCTTGGGATACAGGGTGTAGGTGACGCTGTAAGTATTATCCGCCTTGAAGGGGTTGCTGACGGAGAGGTTCACATTGGTGGCGGTGTTGGTCCAGACACAGCCGTTGGACTGATTGGAGATCTTCTCAATGTAGTTCTTGCTCGCGTATTCAAGGGTGTCGATCTTGGCGAAGGTGGGAGTCTTGCCGGCAACGGGCTTGACAACGGTCAAAGCAACACTAGTGATATCTGTTTCCTTCACCGTGGGCTTCAGGCCGGTAAGGTTGACGAAAAGGAAGCCATTAATCAGCTTTACCGTAGCCTTCTTGCCGTTGATGGTAGCGGTGGTGGAATCGGTGAAGGTGAAGCCGTCCTTGGGGGACAGGGTATAAGTAACGGCGTAGGTTTTGCTGGCATCAAAGGGGTTGTTGACGGAGAGGTTTACGTTGGTGCCGGTATTAGTCCAGACACAGCCGTTGGACTGATTGGAAATTTTCTCGATGTAGTTCTTGCTCTCGTACTCTTTGGTACTGATCTTGGCAAAGGTGGGGGTCTTGCCGTCAGCGGGGGCCACCACGGTCAGCGCGACGCTGGAGATTGCCTGGGGCAGCGGAGCGAAGGTGTACATGGCGACGAGCTTCTGATCCTGGGACAGCACCAGCTCCGTGCTGCCGCCGTTGATGGTACAGGTGGGGCTGATGAACTTTCTGTTGGAGGTGAGTGTTACGGTCACCAGAACCGCATACATATAGCCATGACGGAAGGTGTCACCGGCTTCCATTTCTCCAACCATGGAGCCGTTGGCGGAATACTCCATCCAACCGACATGGGTGATGGAACAATCGCTTCGATTGGAAGTTGCAGTGGTATCCGGGGCTTTACCGGCAACCGGCGCATCGATGCCAGTGACGGCCACCGAATTGACAACGAAATTTTCTTTCGCCGCAAAGGCAGAAACCGGCAGAAGCGCCAGCACCATGGCCAGGATCAAAGCTGCGCTGAGAAAACGAATGGTCTTTTTCATAATTCTCGCTCCTTTTCCCTCCCCTGCCGTCCTTGACCGGCAGAGAAAAGCATGATATAATAAAAATATAATAAAAAAGTGTGGGGGTGGGCTCTGCGTTCGTTGGCGCGTCGGCAGAGCGGCATAAGAGGATACTGTTATGCGGGGTGCCCCATTTTTTTCCAAGGCAGGATCTATACCCTCCTTCGATCACTTGCACTTTAATTCTACCTTTTCCCCACCCCGAAGTCGCCACACTTGCAGAAAAAAGAAGTGTGGGAAGTGTGGGAATCGGTGTGGGATTACAAAAAGAAGGAGATTGTTATGAAAAAGAGATTATGGGCGCTTCTACCCTTGCTATATATGCTCACCGGATGCGGCATCGGCAGCAAAACTGCCAGCATCGGGGTGATCTACGGCGCGGCGGCGATTTTGTCGGCGGCGCTGCTTTTGTGCGTCTGTTTGTCGAAAAAGCGGGAGCCCTGGCTGATCGTGCTGTTCACCTCGGTGATGGTGGTCAACGCCGGCTATTGGGCGCTGTCCCTGGCACCCACATTGGAGTGGGCGCTGAATGCCAACCGGGTTGCCTATCTGGGCTCCGTGGCGCTGCCCATGTCCATGCTGATGATCACGCTGAATGTGATCGGCGTCCGCCGACCCAAGTGGCTGCCCTATGGGCTGATCGGCTTGGCGGTGGCGGTGTTTATCATCGCTGCCAGCCCCGGAATTTCCACGGTGTATTATAAGGAAGTTTCCTTGCAGGTGATCGACGGGGTAGCTTCGCTGAAAAAGGTCTACGGCCCGCTGCACCAGTTGTATATGTTCTACCTGCTGGGCTATCTTGGCAGCATGACCGCCGTGGTGCTGGCATCGGCCATTATCCGACGCAAATTCTCCGTTTCTCATGCGGTGGTGCTGCTGATCGCGGTATTTTCGAATATCTGCGTGTGGCTCATCGGGCAGCTGGTGGATATCGAGTTTGAGTTCTTGTCCGTGTCCTACATTATTACGGAGATGTTTTTGTTGGGACTGTACGCATTTCCCCAGGAGCAGCCGGAGCCGGTGGTGGTACATGTGCCGGTGCCGCAGCCGGAGCCCAGCATCCAGCCGGTGACGGTGGATATCGGGGAGGTACGGGAGCAGTTTATGCAGGGGCTGCGGGAGCTGACCCCCACCGAGCGGTCGGTGTATGAGCTGTATGTGTCCGGAAAGTCTACGAAGGATGTTCTTGCGGCGCTGAATATTAAGGAAAATACCTTGAAATTCCACAATAAGAACCTCTATTCCAAGCTGGGCGTGTCCTCCCGGAAACAGCTACTGGAGATCTACCGCCAGCTGGAGAAAGAAGATAAATGATCGTTTATGCGAGCAACGCCATCGTAGGGCGAGGGCATGCCCTCGCCGTGTCGCCCCCGATGGGGCGACAGCTTCGCACTGCGCCTTCGGCGACGGCGGGGTCATGACCCCGCCCTACGCAGATAAACAATCACTTACAGAAAGTAATCCCGCCGCTGAAGCTCAGCGGCGGGATTTTTGCGTCAAAATATGTATTCCTCGAAGGGGAAATCTGCGATCTCTGCTTTCTATAGCTGCAGAATAACAGTATTGTCAGCGCAAGATCTCCAAATTGGCGATGACCGCCAAAACGTCCGGATCTTCCATAGAAATGGCATACTCGCCGTTGCGCAGAAGCACCATCACCTGGAGCATGGCGGCGCCATCCTCGGTTTCCAGCATGGTGTAAGGGTAGCCCAGGCTGGTGCAGTTGTACCCTTGCCAGTTTCGCGTGCCAATTTCCAAGGGGGCAATATCCACGACATTATCGTAAAATCCCCGGGAGGAATGGTACCAGTTTTTGTTGGGATGGACGCAAACGGTGATGCCTGCCCGGGAAAAGACTTGCTCCGGAGCCTCAAGATCTTTGTAAACGTGCACCTTGCCGGGGCTGGTGCCGGCAACCGCCTGCCACCGCTCCGGGACTTGCAGGCGCAAAACGCCGTCGCTGTACTCCATCATGCCCAGGGATCGTCCGCCACGGGCACACGGATCTCGGACAGACACTGAATGTCGTTGAGGAACCACTGACCGGTGGAGGGCTTCTGCCTTAGCTTGATGGGACGGGGATTGTCCGCGCCGCCGCTGGTCACATACAGCGTTGCCCAATTCTCGTTATCGAAGGAATAGGGGGTGCAGCTGACCTTGACGGTGTAGGGCTGGGTGGGCTCGTAGCTGTTGGCAGGGGTGGCGCCGCCCAGGTAAGAGCGGGGGATGTAGCTCTTGCCGGTGAGCCGCTCCTTGATAAAGGACTTCTCGTAGTTGCTCAGATCCACGGGACCCTTCAGAAAATTCAGCATTTCGATGGCGTCCTCGGGGCTATGCTCATAGCGGCAGAGCGCCAAAATGGTCAGCGCAACGGTTTTGTATGCGGTGTCCAGAGATGCCTCCGGCAGCGCCTGGAGCTGACCCAAATTCTGGGGCAGTGAGGAAAAAGTGAAGGTTTCGCTGTGGTTGCGGCCCTTGCCCACATTCTGCACGGCCTGGGTGGTGGCCTTGACGGCTTCCTTCTTCAGCGCATTGGATGCGCTGCGCTTCAAAGAATCAAAAATGCTCATATGATTACCTCCTTATTGTTCCAGCTTGGTAAAACGGAAAACGACCAAATTCAACAGACCATCCTCGTCGCTGAGCTTGTCCCAGCCGTCTGCGCTCATGCCCAGGTCGGCCCAAAGCTCGTCGCCCCGAAGCTCCCAATGGTTGGTGCCCTGGCACAGCATTCCATCCACCAGGATGAATTCGCCGGCGGCGACTGCCTCGTCCACTTCCTCCTGGGTGGCTTCTTCGGGGATGGCGATGAGGGTGTAAAGGGTTCCATCCTCATTGATACGCAGGCGCATGGTAAGAACGCTCTTGCGCTCTCTGATCTCGTCGGCAACCGCCTCCGGGTCGTCTTCGTCCACATAGGGCATCGGCGAGTTGAGATAGCTTGCCGCATCCACATAGACCAGGTTCATGTCGTCATCTCTGACACCCACGGAGTGTAATGCCCAAATTCCTACATAGTTCATATACCATACCTCCAAAATCGTTATTATGGATTTATCCATAATAATCATAGTGCATCGAAGGACAAATGTCGCCACACCGGGGAAAGTCCCGGTGTGGAAAGTGTGGGATACAGTGTGGGGAGTGGTAAATGATTGTTTATATTAGTAACCCGCCGTAGGGCAAGGGCATGATTTGTATAGGTATGATTGCCCCCGGCAATCATTTTGATTTGAATTCGCTGCGCGACGCACCGCCCTTGCCGTCTGCGGCTGTAAGCCACAGAGCGCCGCTTGCGGCGCAAAGGCTCCCTTGTGCAAAGGGAGC
>JAZNRS010000042.1:0-10059 GCA_045590815.1 Faecousia sp. | reverse complement strand
AAGTGGAGCCACTAAGAAATCAACATATGCTCTACCCTCTTTTTTGATACAAAAACCTATACAAAAATTATTTTTTTCTGAGAAAAATGATGTTTTCTTGAAACGCGATTTTAACTCTCATATATTATTAACATAGAAGTTCACCACAAAATGAATGAATGAGTGAATTGAACAACACTGCAATGAGCCGGACATTGCAGCAGGATGAATGTGTCAAACTTCTAAATATTTTTGAAGGAGGCATTCATATGTCCAAAGCTATGAATCCCGTGCCAATTTACCACAAAATCACACTAACGATTGAGGAGGCAGCTGATCTGAGCAACATCGGTATCAACAGAATCGATGCCATGCTGCGCAAGCCGCATTGTCCGTTTGTATTGTTCGTGGGGAAAAAGAAATTGGTAAAGCGCAAGGAGTTTGAAGAGCATATCAGCAAAACCCTTTATATCTGATAACATCTCACAAATTCTTGTGGAAAAGTTTTCATTATTGTCTTGAGAAAAAGGGCGCACTGTGTTATTATTATAGTGTAGCAGTGTGCTCTTTTTCGCCAAGGCGGAAAGGAGTTCATCTATGGGAAAGAATCTCAAAGGCAAAGAATGTGGTAAGGGTATCTACCAAAGAAAGGATGGTCTATACAGCGCAAGGTTTATAGATAAATTCGGAAAAAGACACGAAAAATATTTCCAAACAATTCCGGAAGCACGCAACTGGATGGAGGACGCAAAATACGCCGACAAACACGAAGAAGTTTTTGTTGCGACCGAGACCACCGTTGACGAATGGTTTAACTTTTGGTTTGAGAATATCGTTGGAGACTTAGCTCCCAACACGCTTCGAAACTACCGTGAGCGATATATTCAGAACATCCAACCCGTTATGGGTAGGATGCTAATCTCCGATGTTAAGCCGATGCATTGCAAAAAAGTATTCATCCAAATGGATGCCAACTATGCAGGCTCAACCATCCGTCAAACTTACATCACCATGGGTACAATGTTCAAGGCGGCAAAAATGAACGACCTGATCAGAAAGCACCCCATGGACGGCGTTCGGTTCACCAAGCCCGTCCGAGCGAAGGACGATATCAAATTCCTGACACGGGATGAGCAACGGATCTTCCTTGAACAAGCGAAACGTTCTCACAACTATAACCAGTATGCTCTGATTCTTGAAACCGGTTTGCGAACAGGCGAACTGATTGGTCTGACCTGGGATGCGATTGATTTTGAGAAACGCACCCTGACCGTAAACAAGACATTGGAGTTTCGGTACAACAGCCAGACCTGGCGTGCAGGGCCCCCTAAGACGCCCCAGAGCTATCGAACCATTCCGTTAACGGACAGGGCTTACAAAATCCTCAAAAGCGTCTGGGAGAGCCGTGAGGGACGCAAAGAGTCCCCTATCCTAGCGGAGACCTTGGAATATATGGATCGTCGTACAGGCGTCACCTCAAAGCTTGTGACGCGAGATCTTGTATTTATCAACTGGCGCACCGGAGCACCGGCCAAAAACAGCTCTTACGATACCCATCTTTACAAGCTCTGCGACGAAGCAGGGATCGAACGTTTTTGTATGCACGCTTTACGCCACACTTATGCGACACGTGCTATCGAAAGCGGAATGCAGCCGAAAGTGCTGCAAAAATTGTTAGGTCACGCCAGCATACAAACGACCATGGATCGGTACGTTCACGTAACGGACGAATCTATGGATCAAGCTGTAAAGCAATTCCAACTAAATGGGGTTACGGCATAAAACTCTATGTTATTCCATAGCAAAATGGCGTAAAAATGGCGTAGTAGCCAAAATGCCAAAAGCCGAAAACCCTTGCAAATAAAGGATTTTTTGAAGGAGAATGAGATAAAATGAAATTAGGTATCGTGGGACTTCCCAATGTAGGAAAGTCTACTCTCTTTAACGCCATTACCAACGCAGGCGTGCCTGCTGACAACTACGCCATCTGCACCATTGATCCCAACGTGGGTGTGGTATCCGTGCCGGACGAGCGTCTGGACTGGCTGGCTGACTTTTATCAGCCCAAGAAGCACACTCCCGCAGTCATCGAATTCGTGGACATCGCCGGTCTTGTGAAGGGCGCATCCAAGGGCGAAGGTCTGGGCAACAAATTCCTGAGCAACATCCGCACCACCGACGCCATTGTCCATGTGGTTCGCTGCTTTGAAGACAGCAACGTCACCCACGTTGAGGGCAGCACCGATCCCCTCCGGGATATCGACATCATCAACCTGGAGCTGGTGATGGCGGACATCGAAATGGTGGAGCGCCGCATCGACAAGGCGCAAAAGGCCATGAAGGGCGGCGACAAGCGTTTTGCCCGTGAGGTGCAGGTATTCACCGGTCTTCTGGAGCATCTGAATGAAGGCAAGCTGGCTCGTACTTTCGACTGCGACGATGAGGATCGGGCGCTCATCGGCACTTCCGATCTTTTGACTCTGAAAAAGACCATTTATGTTGCGAATTTGGCAGAAAATGAAATCAATGAGCCCGAAAACAACCGCCACTACATGGCTGTAAAGGCCCTTGCCGAGTCTGAGGGCAGTCAGCTTCTGCCCATCTGTGCCAAGCTGGAAGCAGATATCGCCGAGCTGGACGACCCTGATGAGAAGGCCATGTTTATGGAAGAGCTGGGCGTTGCGGAGACCGGTCTTGACCGGCTGATCAAGAGCAGCTACGCTCTGTTGGGTCTGATCTCTTTCCTCACCGCCGGCTCCGATGAGTGCCGGGCATGGACTATCAAGCGTGGCACCAAGGCTCCTCAGGCCGCCGGTAAGATCCACACCGACTTCGAGCGCGGCTTCATCCGTGCTGAGGTCATTGCTTTTGAGGATCTGAAGGCCAACGGTACCATGGCCAATGCCAAGGCAAAGGGTCTGGTTCGCAGCGAAGGCAAGGAGTATGTCATGAAAGACGGCGATATCGTCAACTTCCTCTTTAATGTTTAACAGAAAACCCGCCGTTATGGCCAATGTCATTAAGTTAAGAGTGTCATCCTGAGCGTAGCTATGCGTAGCATAGCGAAGTCGAAGGATCCTCGCACCAAATTTACCGAAATTGTAAATGAAATGCGCAGATTCTTCGACTCGCTTACGCTCGCTCAGAATGACAGCATTTTCTTAACTTAAGACGTTGCCGTTATGGCGGGTTTTTCTTATTTTTTATTCCGTTTTATAAGAACCACAGTAACGACTGCAAGACTAAGCAGAGTGCCTGCGATAGCAAGAGCAATCCAACCAAGTCCATGGTCCTCTTTCTCCTGAGGCTTCTCCATAGGTACCCCGCAAATGCCCCCGGAAGGTTCGCAGGTAGTGGGAGCTGTTGTTTCTTCATCAGTCGGTTCTGTAGCAGCCGGTACTGTTGTGGATTCGGTGCTGGGCTGCGTAGGCTCAGTAGGCTGGGTGGTGGGCTCTCTGGGCTGGGTGGTAGGTTCGGTGACCGCCTCTTTCAGACCGCAGGAGCAGGTGCCGTTCACATATTTATGAGCCACCGCAATGCCGCAGCCGGTGCAGATGCCCTTGGCATCATGCTTGCCATGGGCGCAGCTGATATTGCTGGCGCCGCAGGCACATTTACCGGAAACGAAGCTGTGTGCCACAAACGCACCGCAGGCGGTACAATAACCGTTCCGATCGTGCTGCTGATGGCGGCACACCTCCGGGATCTCCGGGGTTTTCTCTTCATACATCGTCCATTGCTTTTTCGACAGATCGTAACAATTTTTCCCCGCCGGAAGCACCAGGTCCTCCGTTTTACTGCTTCCGTTGTTGAAGATGATATTAGTCGTGTCCGCCGGGAGGGTGCATTCCCACACCCCGTCGGCATTTTTCTTCATGGCATCACCGGGCCAGGAGGCAGTGATCTCCACGGGGCCTTCATACCAGGCGTAAACGTTGACCTTGCTCCAGTCGCCGGTGAAGTAGATAGTTTTGGCTTCCGGCTTGGGAGTCACGGTGGGCGTTGCCTTGTACACCACGGCAATGCCCGTAGAGCCAATGGTACCCTTGATCCGTCCGCCGGATACATTGAAAGTAGAACCGGTGATCTGGTCGGTGTAGGTGCCGTCCTTCATAGTATGGGCGGACACATTCACCGTATTGGAGCCGCCGCAACTCACCAGCACCACGCCGCTGTTGCCCCGCTCCACATAGGCGATGCCGTTTTCGTTGGCAACATATTCGCTTTGACCGGCGAAGGCGGTGTGGAATTTATTCACCGCCGCCACTTCCTTGTTGGCCCAACCGGTGACCGAGGCGGTGCCCAGCTTTTGGGTGTAGCCGTTGGGACGGGCAAGGTACAGCGCCATCGCATCCGCTCGGGCGGCGACCAAAGCCCAGGTTTTGTTGATGTACTGGGTGTTCATACCGGAGGTGCCGTCGGCATAGGTATCGTGGGACTCCGCCCACAGCACAAGCTTGGATGCCTTGGCATCCTTATAGTAGCTGTAGCCGAAAGCGCCGGCATTGTTGCCGCCCACCACCTGCTCACGGACCTGATTGCTCCAGCCGTTGTCGGTAACGCTCATGTACTTGGTGTAGGCGCTGACGCTGAGGCTGCCGCCGGGGTTGTCCAGCAGCTCGCCGTAGCAGTACAGCTCGATGCCCCGCTTTGACTTGGCATAGCTTTTCGCACCGTTGATGACCGTGGGCCAGAAATTACTGGCGCAGTTGTCCCGGGTGTCGTCGGGGGTTTCGATGTGCTTGGCGGCATCAAAACGGAAGCCGTCAGCGCCGCAGTCGATGCATTCCTTCAGGAAATTCAGCACATAGTTTTGCACCTTGCTGTTTCCGGTGTTCAGATCCGGCAGACCGTTCATGCACCACTGGGTCACATCGTAGCGCTTACCATAGTCGTAGGTATTCTTTTTAATGTCGTGCCAGCAGGCGCTGTCATTGCGCAGGTTGGCGATGACCGCAGAGGAAATATTGTTGCCGCCGTTGTCACCCATGTGGTTTGCCACCACGTCAACAATGACCTTGATCCCGTAGCGGTGGGCAGCCTCGCACATGCTCTTGAATTGGGCTTTTGTGCCCAGTGCGCTGTTGCCGGAATTGTCAATACTGAAGGACGCAGGCTGGTAAAACACCCACCAATCGTAGGTCTGCGAACCGTTGGTCCGCTGCTTCGCCGCCTGGATGGGAGAGGTTTGGATGGCGGTATAGCCCTGGGCGGCGATCTTCGCCATGTTCGCCTCGATATTTTGGAAGGACCAATTCCAACAATGGAGCGTCACCCCCTGCTGGATCTCCGCAGCGGCAGCCTCCTGGGGAAGCACGATTTGTGCGCACAGCAGCGCAAGCAGTAAAATAATCGCAAACAATCGTTTCATAAGCGCTCCATTATTCGTACGTAACTTGATCGAACCGAATCACATTGGCGTTGTCGTCGTCCATATCCAGGCGAAGAAGACTGAGGTACCCCTCCGCAGCGATGACCAACGTAACACTGCAGCTCTCCGAATCGGTGGCAACGCCGGTCAGAGCAGTAAATGCCTCCCCGGACAGACCACTGAGGACAACCTTGAAGCTGCCTGTGTTGCTGGGGCTGAAGGTGATATTTTGTCTGCTCAGCTCGGCGAGAAAATCCTCGTTGGGTATCAGCGCTTTCAGCTTCGTGCGAAGCGCATCGTCCATCGGCGGTGTGACGGTTTGGGTTTGGAGGTCCTCGCCGGTTCCGAAGGACACCCGGTAGGATCGGGCCGTTTCCAATGCCGAAACCGCATCCGTCAACTGTTGCTGGGGCGATCGGGTTTCGTCAAAGGATGGCAAGGTAGGCGCAGTATAGGTGGGGGTTGGGTCTTCCGGCTCCTCGCCGCAGCCCGACAGCAGCAATAACAGCGGTATAAGTAGAAGGATAATTTTCTTCATAGCGCCTCCTGAAGGTTTGGAGATAGATGATCGTCTACAAGCCCTCCCCCCATGGGGAAGGCGCCTCCGAAGGAGGCGGATGAGGGGTTTTACAGACTACAAAATCCAATATTTGCCCCCTCACCAGTCAAAAATCAAAGATTTTTGCCAGCTATTTGTAGAGGTGCGCTTGCCCCCGGCAAGCGGCTATTATCGATTCGCTGCGCTCTGCAACCCCCAGGGAGAAGCTTTACGCCAACAACCATTTATAGTATATCACAGAAATTGCGCAAATGGGAAGTATTTTAAGAAAAATATACAAACTGTTCAATATATGTCCGAAAACAGAAGAAACCGCCGAAATTACTTTCGGCGGTTATCGAGATCAAAGCGAATTGCGACGTTGATCCAGCAGGAACTGCAAATGATTCAGATTTTCCTCGGTGATCTCAGGGCGCTGCAGAAGCGCTGCGAAAAGCCCCTCGATACAAGGTTGATAGCGATGGGAAAAAATCGTCTTCGCAAAATATTCCTCACGGGTCAATGTGGGTTCGAAGGTGCGGCCATAAGTCTTGCTGCGGCGAACAAAGCCCGCTTCACGAATGGCACCCTTTTGCAACAAGCCGTTTAGCAGGATGTGCACTGAACTATCCTTCCAGGTTTTTTCCCTTTTGCCCAGTAGGTCAGACCGGGATACGGGGATACCTTGCTCCCAGAGAACATCCATGATCTCCATTTCACTTCTGGTTAATTCCATATTCCTCACTCCCATATTCTTCCTTATCATACACCTTTTCTCATAATTTGTCAATACCAAATCCTGAATATATGAACATTTTTTCGTCAATCCGCAAAAAATCCCACGGTGCGTAATGCACCGTGGGAAAATCATTGTTTATTCTTCCGCAAACAGCTCCTGCAAAGCCGCCTGGTTGGCCTCAAAGTCGATGTTCAGCTGGCACCAAAGCTCCATGCCTTCCCAAACCTTCACGAAGCCACCGCTATAGGTGCCCTCCAGGGGGATCCGCATGGTATTCAGCTCCGCACCGGACACCATCGGGAATAGCCGGCTGGCATATTTCAGAATATCGGACTTGGTCATGTTGGTCTTCAGCATGGGCAGGATGGTTTCCAAAAGCTCCATCATGCTGTTCATATCCAGGTCCTTATAGGCATTGATCACAGAGCTGATCACGTTGCGCTGGCGCTCGGCACGGTTATAGTCCGTATCGATAGAACGCAGCCGCGCATACAGCAGCGCTTCCTCGCCGTTGAGGGTGTTCTTGCCCACGGTCAGGTGCTTGTAGCCCTTCATGTTCAGGTATTCCACTTCCGCAGCCGTCAGATCCAGCTCAACGCCGCCAAGATAATCGATAATGCTCTCAAAACCGGTGAAATCCACTTCAAAGTTGCCATGGATGGTAACGCCGAAGTGATTCTGGATGGTTTCGTTGAGCAGGCTCATGCCGCCATACTTATAAGCATGGCACAGCTTGGTTTTGCCGTAACCGGGAATGTTCACATACTGATCCCGCATGAAGGAGGTCAGGGTGATCTCTCTGGTCTTGTTGTTGAAGGTCACCAGGATCATGGAGTCGGAGCGCTGCCGCTCTTCACCGGGTCTGGCATCCTGACCCACCAGCAGAATATTCACGATGTGCTTGCCATGCTCTGCCTCGCCCACATCGCCCGGATCAATGATCACATCGTCGGGGTTATAGGTGGGGTCGTCCACCGGAGCGGTGGTGCCTTGATCCGGGTCGGCTTCCTCGCTTTGCAGGATGCTTTCGATGATACTGCCCGCCTGGTTGGGGTCCACCGTATTCTCGCTGCCCACAAACTGCATTTTATCGTAATAATGGTCGTAAATGCCGTATGCCACCGCAAACAGCGCCAATGTCAACAGCAATACACCAAGGATCACACACAGGACGATCAGGCCTTTACGCTTCTTCTGATTTTGCCCAGCCATAACACGTTCGCTCCTTTTTGACAAATTTCGCAATTTTTATTATAGCACCTTCAAAAGAAGATTACAAGTAGTCAACGCAAGAATTGCAGAAAATTCCATAATTTCTGCAAAACCATGGGGCAATAATGCGCTTGCATCACTGCCCCACTGTATTTATCCAAAGAAATGATCAAACCAGTCCTCAAAGCCGCCGGAAGGTCCTTGGGTGCTCTCCTCGGGGACAGTAGGCGTGGTTTCTCCGGTGGAAGCGGGCTTGGCGTCCAGCGTTACGTTCAGGATCACATCGCCGCCGCTGCGGTACACCGTGACGGTGATCTCATCACCGGCATCAAACTTGCGCAGCGCACGGGTCAGATCATTGAGATTCTCGATCTTGTAGCCGCCTACATTGGTGATGATGTCCTGCTTCTTCATGCCTGCCTTGGCGGCACAGCCCTTGGAATCCACAGAATGCACCAGCGCACCGTAGGGAATGCCGTACAGCTCCACCGTTTCCTGGTCCACATCCGATGCGGTGATGCCCAGGTAACCGCCGGTAATATAACCATATTGCCGCAGGTCCTCCAGCATGTCATAAACATCGTCCATGGGGATGGCGAAGCCAATGCCCTCGATGGTGGCACCGGAGGAGGTCATGCCGGAATACTTGGCGGAGATGATGCCCACCACCTGACCTGCCATATTAAACAGCGGACCGCCGGAATTGCCGGGGTTGATGGCAGCATCGGTCTGGAGCATGTTGATCTGGGTGCCGTCGGTATCCACGATGCGGTTCATGGCGCTGACGTAGCCAACGGTCAAGGTAGATGCCAGCTCGCCCAAAGGATTGCCCACTGCCACCACCTGGTCGCCCACGATCAGATCATCGGACTTGCCGATGTCCACCGGACGCAGATCTGCAGCCTCAACCTTCAGCAAGGCAATATCGTTGGCCTCATCGCCGCCGATAAATTCTGCATCGTACTCCGTGCCATCGGACATAATGACGACACGCTTGACACTGCCCTCTACCACATGGTAGTTGGTGACCACATAGCCGTCGGCAGTCATCACAAAGCCGGAGCCGGAAGCCACACCTTGACCGGAGCCGGTGGAAATAGTGCATTCAATAGCCACAACGCTTTCCACGTTCTGCGCATAGACCTGCGCAGGCGTCATGCCGCCCAGAGGATTTTCGTTGGGCGTACCGGAGATGGACTCGCCCTTTTCCGCACCGGGGCGCTCAATGCTGTCCACCTCGTCCTGGATCACTTCGATCCGCTCGTCCAGGGATTGGGAGATCTGATTGATCTGACCTCTCCAGTAGCGATTGACAGAGGAAGCTGTGATCACGCAAGCGATGATCACCACCAGCACCATTACGCCTGCAAGCAGCGCCAGGTGACCGCCACGAACGCCCTTCTTGGGCTCCTGGGGCCTAGGGGCAGGTGGTGTCGTATGGGGAGGCTGCGGACAGGGCTGGGGAGGCATCTGTTGCATAGGGGGTCTGTAGGGAGATTGGGGAACCGGCGGCTGAGGCGGATAACCATTGGGCACGCCCTCCCCTGGCATTCTGTAAGGAGAATTGGCAAAGGGGGACTGTTTCGGAGGCTGCGGCACCTCCGCCTGGGCAGCAGGTTCCGCATCCGGAACGATTTCCGCCGCAACACTCTGCTCCAGAGGCTGTGCTTCCGTTTTCGGTTCCGCAAACTGATCATTCAGCTCAATATGTTCATTATTATCCATATAGATTTCCTCCCTATGGTGTTCATACTACAAGATTATTCAAAAAATATGAAAATTCTGTGACTTATCGCAAAACGTTTCTTTAATTATACCGCCAATTTTCGATTCGTCAAGCATAGAAAAAACGGCAGCCGAGGCTGCTTCTTTTTTACTTCTTGCGGAAAGACTTGCAGTCGGTGCACTGATCCATGGTGGGATTGGCCTCGTGGGTACCGACCATGATCCGGTCCAGAGAGCAGTAGTTCTCGCTGTCGCAGTGATAAGCGCACTGCTTCACGGTGCATTCGATGCACTTGTTTGCCTTGCAGTTCATCGTAATTTCCTCCTTCATTTTGGGTTCGGAAATAGTATGACCGTTTTTTTCATTTTCATGCGTTGCTTTTTATGTTGAAATGTGGTATTTTAATGAGGTAAATGATTATTTATCTTCGTAGGGCGAGGGCACGCCCTCGCCGTCGCCGAAGGCGAACGCCTCCCTTGTGCAAAGGGAGGTGG
>JAZNRS010000041.1:0-3650 GCA_045590815.1 Faecousia sp. | reverse complement strand
AATCCCACCGGTGCCGCCGGCACGCAGCTCCTGCCGGACAGTCAGATGGACCGTTTTTCCGTTTGCCTCAGCATGGGCTACCCGGAAAAGCGGGACGAGGTCGCCATGGTCATGCGCCGCCAAAAGGCGGACCCCATGAAGGAGCTTTCCCCGGTGGTCACCCGTGAGCAGCTTATCCAGCTGCAGCAGCTGGTGGCGGACACCTACATCTCCGCCACGGTGGTGCGCTACATCGTGGAGTTGGTCAGCGCCACCCGGGAGCATCGGGACTTGACCCGGGGCGCCAGTCCCCGCGGCACCCTGGCTGTCACCGCCATGGCAAAGGCTATCGCCCAGCTCCAGGGGCGGGACTATGTGATCCCCGATGACGTAAAGGTGGTTTTCGCCGATACCCTGGCGCACCGCCTGCTGCTGAGCCCCTCTGCAGAGGAGCAGGGCACCTCCGCCAAGGAGATCCTGGGCAGGATCCTGGACGCCGTGAAGGCGCCGACGGTGGACTGATATGTTCAAAAATTGGGTTATTTATCTGCTTTCTTGGCTGGTTTGCATCGTATTCTATTGCGCTTACCAGCAATGGTTCGCATGGATCGCACTGATCACGCTGTTGGCGCTGCCGGTGTTTTCCCTGCTTTGCAGCCTGCCCGCCATGCTCAGCAGCTCCCTTACCATAGACGCCCCAGAGGTGGTGACCACTGGGGACGTTTGTCATGTAAAGCTGGGCTGTAAATGCCCCTTCCCTACCCCAAATTGGCGGTGTGACGTCTATGTGGAGCTTCCCATGACCTTTGACGAGCATCCCCTTGCCAAGGACGGGCAGCTGCCCACCGACCATTGCGGCCTGCGGATCCTGCATGTGGACCACACCCGGATCTATGACTATTTGGGACTGTTTTCTCTGCCGCTGCGTGGAGGCGCAGCCCGCACCGTAACGGTTCGTCCCCGTCCCATCGTCATGCCCCTTCCCAGCACCGCCCAGGGTCATGCCATACGCTGGCAGGGCAAACCCGGCGGCGGATATGCGGAAAATCACGAGCTGCGGCTCTACCGTCCCGGGGACAGCATCCAGCAGATCCACTGGAAGCTCTCCGCCAAGACCGGACGACTGATCCTCCGGGAGCCCCAGATCCCCGTTGGCGGCACGCTGACCGTGCGCCTGGATCCGGGCTCTACCCCGTCGGAGGCGGATCGTGCCATGGGACGGCTGCTGTACGTTTCCCAAGCCCTTTTGGAGCAGGGCATCCGCCTGCGGATCCTGTGCCAGGGGCTGTGCCTGCCGGTGAACAACCCCAACGAGCTGATCGCTGCGATGGATCAGCTGCTTGCCAAGCCCATGCGCTGCGAATCTGTCAGCCACTCCGTCGGTTACTGGATCGGAGGTGAGCCGGATGAAGCGTGATGCGCCCCTTTCCCAGCTTTGGGCAGTCATTGTGAGCTTTTCTCTCAGCTTCGGCGGCGTATCCGCCATGGTCACGGGCTTTTCCCTGGATGCATCGCTGGTGGCTTTGGGCTTCTGCTGCGCCATTTTCACCGTACTGGCAGTGCTTCTGCTGCGCTACCGCTTCGGCTGGCTGTGCTACTGCGCAGTGCTGGTGCTGATGCTTCTGCTGAAAAAATTCTGGCTTCAGGGCAAATATCTGATCCTTCAGATCGCCCAAATGTACAGCGACGGCTACGGCTTCGCCCTCCCCCAATGGCTGCGCACCGCAAAGCCTACCGGGATCCTTCTGCCGCTGCTGTTCATCGGCAGCATCGTCGCCGGCGTCGCCGCATGGACGGTGCTGTACCGCCGCAGAGCATTTTGGGCGGTGGGCGTTTCGCTGCTGCCGCTGATCTGCTGCCTGGTGGTTACCGTGACGGTGCCTGCCAATTTTGCCATCGTGCTCCTGCTGGGTGCCATGGCGCTGCTGATCATGACTCAAGCAACCCGCCGCCGGGATCCCCACCAGGGCAACCGGCTGTGCGCCATGCTGTCCCTGCCCATTTTGGCAGGCTTGATCGGACTGATGATACTGGTGCCCCGGGAGAGCTACCGTCCCATCCGTTTCCCCGATTGGATGATCCCCTCCTACAACCAGACTGACACCACCCAGCCTGCCTTCCAGGACAAGCTGAACGTCCAGGTGGATCTGTCCCAGGAGGGCTATCGCAAGCTGGACAAACGGGCGGTGATGGACATCACCACCGACTACTCCGGCAAGCTGTACCTCCGCGGCCGCCATTACGATGTCTACTCCGGCAACACCTGGAGCATCAGCCCCACCTTACTGGAGACCAGCATCACCCCCTCCGGCAGATGGATCAGCCCCACCGGCTATTATGTAACAATTTCCTATAAAATCCCCGGCGATTACCGCCACATCCCCTATTATCCGCAAGAATCTGTCAGTTTTACCGGCGGCATGGTCCTTGGGGACTCCCAGGATGCCTACACCTACGCCTTCACGCCCCTGCTGGCAAATTGGCAGCAGCACTGGCGGGATCTGGGCGACCCCATGCAGGATCGGCAGGATTACATCCAGCTCCCGGCGGAAACCATGGACTGGGCGGCTGGACTGGCGACGGAATTTCAGCAGGCAGGGGATGTCATCGCCATCGCCGAGGCGGTGGAAGCGTATGTAGAACACAGCGCTGCCTACGATTTGGACACCCCCTACGCCCCGGCGGATAACACAGATTTCGCCCGTTGGTTCCTCATGGAAAGCGACACCGGCTACTGCGTCCATTTTGCCACCGCCGCCACGGTGCTGCTGCGGGCTGCCGGGGTGCCTGCCCGGTATGTGGAGGGCTATATGCTCAGCTCCGCTTCCCAGCAGACCACCGTCCGGGGAGATATGGCGCATGCGTGGGTGGAGTATTACGTCAACGGAATGGGTTGGGTGGTTATGGATCCCACCCCTGCTGACCTGGATCAGCCGGAAACACCGGTGACTACGGCTCCCACCGAGCCTTCCACCACACAGACCACGCAAACCACGCAGCCGACCACCACCAAACCCAGCGCACCCACCATCCCCACAGATCCGCCGGTGTATCCCCCGGACCCCCAGACGGAGGCGAATGTGAATTTCGCCAAGCTGCTGTGGGTGCTGATGGGCATCACGGCGGCGGTGCTGACCGTTGTGGGACAATGGCTGCTGCGCCGATGGCTCAAGCTGCGCAAGCTCCATAAGGGACATCCCAACCGGCAGGCCCTTGCCCGGTATGAACGGGTGAAGCAGCTGGCGAAAATGCAAAAGCAGCCCGTTCCCTACGAGCTGCATGATCTGGCGGAAAAGGCGAAATTCAGCAACCAACCTCTGACGGAAGCGGAGCTGGCAAAATTCGATGCCTATAATGCGGAAAGCATCGAAGAAATGTGCCGGGAAAATTGGTTCTGGCATATCCTCCTGCGCTTCGTTTTCGCATTGTGTTGATACTATAAATGATTGTTTAGCATGATACCGTAGGGGCCGATGCCCACATCGGCCCACCGACCACAACCCATGTAAATAGGGCCGATGTGGGCATCGGCCCCTACGAGATTGTGCGTATCGTTATTGCGCTAAATAATCATTTACACCATTAACGAAAAAAGTTTACGTCCAGTTCACAATCCCTTGATAAGATGGTAAAAATCACCACAGGAGGGGAATTATGTTCGGTTTTGTATC